>JBDTPD010000548.1:0-3566 GCA_039932855.1 Chitinophagaceae bacterium
AATAATGCTATTGTCTGAGCGGTTGCTGATTTGTTCTGCGACCTCATCCCAATAGGGCTCTGGATGGTAGTTGTTGCTCATTTGATCAATGGTTTCCCGCGGCGAACACGGCGGGAAACTAAAACTATGACATTGTGCTAAATATAAGCGGATTACAGGGCCAGGTGTTATCATACTGTTTAAAGTCAAAATAGCTGCCTCTTCTCTTGCCTCCCCGGCTAATTTTGAGTACCTTTGCACCCCGTTAGGGGTCATATAAGTCACCTAATGGTTCAATCTTCTTAAAGTAATGGAAATCAGAAACATAGCTATCATAGCCCACGTTGACCACGGTAAGACAACCCTGGTAGATAAAATATTACACACGACCAAAGTGTTCCGTGACAATCAGGAAACTGGTGATTTGATCATGGATAGCAACGACCTGGAAAGAGAACGTGGCATCACGATCTTCTCAAAAAACGCTTCTGTTGTTTACAAAGGCGTAAAAATAAACGTTATCGATACCCCGGGTCACGCCGACTTTGGTGGTGAAGTAGAAAGGGTATTGAAAATGGCCGACAGCGTATTGCTACTGGTGGATGCTTTTGAAGGCCCGATGCCACAAACAAGGTTCGTACTGCAAAAAGCATTACAATTGAATCTGAGACCAATCGTGGTGATCAATAAGGTTGATAAACCAAATTGCCGCCCTGATGAAGTACATGACGCAATCTTTGAATTGTTCTTTAACCTCGACGCTACAGAAGAACAATTGGATTTCCCAACATATTACGGTTCTGGTAAAAATGGCTGGTTCAATGATTCATTGGAGCAGATCGATAATATCAATCCGCTTTTGGATGGCATTTTGAAATATGTACCAGCACCAAAAGTGAATGAAGGTCCTTTGCAAATGCAGATCACTTCATTGGATTATTCTTCTTTCCTTGGCCGTATCGCTATAGGAAGAGTGGCCCGTGGTTCTATTAAAGAAAATCAACAGGTTGCTTTGATGCAGGCTGATGGTACGATCAGAAAGACAAGAGTAAGAGAATTGTATGTGTTCGAAGGAATGGGTAAGAAAAAGGTAACAGAAGTAATAGCTGGTGACCTTTGCGCAGTAGTAGGTATAGAAGATTTTAATATCGGTGATACGCTTGCTGATGTAGATACTCCGGAAGCATTACCAGTTATCAGTGTGGATGAGCCAACAATGAATATGTTGTTTTCAGTAAACAACTCACCATTCTTCGGTAAAGATGGAAAGTTTGTTACAAGCCGTCACCTTCGTGATCGTTTGATGAAAGAAACTGAAAAGAACCTCGCATTAAAAGTGGTCGATAGTGAAGATGGTGATAGCCTGATCGTATACGGTCGTGGTATTCTGCACCTTGGTATTCTTATTGAAACTATGCGTCGCGAAGGCTATGAATTGACAGTAGGTCAACCACAGGTTATCGTAAAAGAAATTGATGGTAAGAAATGTGAACCTTATGAAGTACTGGTGGTAGATGTACCACAGGAATTTGCAAGTAAGGTAATTGACCTGGTTAGCCGCCGTAAAGGTGAAATGCTGATCATGGAAACAAAAGGTGAAATGCAACACCTCGAGTTTGATATTCCTTCAAGAGGTTTGATTGGTTTGCGTACGCAAATGCTGACCGCTACAACCGGCGAGGCTGTCATGGCTCACCGTTTTAGTGAATATAAACCATGGAAAGGTCCTATCCCGGGACGTAATAATGGTGTATTGCTTTCAAAGAACCAGGAAAAGACAACCGCTTATTCTATCGACAAATTACAGGATAGGGGTACATTCTTCGTAGATGCAGGTGAAGAAGTATATGCAGGACAGATCATTGCAGAAAATATTAAACCAGGTGACCTCGTAGTAAATGCTACCGAACCAAAAAAATTGACCAATCACCGCGCCAGTGGTAGTGATGATGCTACGCGCATGGCGCCAAAAACAGTGCTCACGCTGGAAGAATGTATGGAATATATTCAACAGGATGAGTGTATCGAAGTCACGCCGAATAACATCCGTATGCGCAAACTAATTCTTGACGAAGACGAGAGGAAGAAGCAGAGCAAGCGGATGGAAGCGGTTTAACAGTCGGCAGTTTAACAGTCGGCAGTTCAACAGTTGGCAGTCTGCAGTCGCTCTTCTATACCAAGGAAAGATTTACAGGTTTAGAATATCGACTGCCGACTGAAGACTGAAAGACTGCTTACCTTTACATTAAATGCTACGAGTATGAAGAAGACATTCCTATATTGTATCATCTTCTGTTTCTTATTCCTCATTTCTCATTCCTTAGAGGCGCAATGTTCTATTTGCACCAAGACGGCACAACAGCTGGGCGAAAAACCGGCAGCCGGCCTTAATTCAGGCATCATGTATCTTGCCTTTTTCCCCTTTGCTATCGTTGGTTATATCGGCTACAAATGGTGGCAGAAGAACAAGGATTAATAACCAATCACTCAACATTCCGGGCATCTACTCAATCTTTTTGCAAACTCCTGTTTATAGGAGCCATTAATATTATTTTAGCAACAGAATATTATTCTACAATGAAAAATTCAGTCACAATAATGATGTTGACCATAATAGTGGGAATAGTATTCTTGTGGCTGGCAAAAAAATATTGGTTTCGTATTCCTTTCAGAGGAGTTGTGATCTCATTGGTCTGCTTTATCACATCTTTTATTCTATCACTTACCTGAAAACTATTTGATGATTAGTTTTTTCACCAGATCATTAATATGAAGCATGTATATGCCGGAAGGCAAAGAAGGAAGGTCTACTTCGGTTGTATTGTAAACAAGCATTGATTTTTGCAACACTATTTTTCCTGAAATATCCATCAATCGGATATTGATCATTCCTCCCGTTGAGTTTTTGATAAAAAATTTATTACTGGCCGGGTTAGGATAGACCACAATTTTATCATTGTCATTTTCTATATAGGCACGACGAACCGATGAGTAAGAAACAGCATTTGTTTTCTTAATGGTTTTTATACGGTATAAATTATAACCTGGTGCAGGATTATTATCAGTAAAAGAATAATCTTCCTGTATGTCATTACCAGGCATATTCCCAATTGTCTCCCATTCATTTCGTTCATTTCTTTTTTCTATCACATATGTTGAAAATAATTCGGGGTCAGCTACCTGCCATTGAAGCAATATTTTCTTCTGTGAAGGAGTTGCTTTGAAAAAAATCAATTGAGTGGGTAATATCAACGAACAATAACCAGCGATACTGACAGATGCCCTGTAAGTATAACCAGTTATAATCTGACCAGCATTTCCCGGAGCAGCAGGATTAGCGGCATTACAACTTGCATCACGACCAACTTCAGTACCTGCAAGTCCGGCAGTAACTGTATTTGTAATTGCTGGTAAGCTGCCATTGAAATAAATAACGCCACCACTACCTCCACCTCCACCGGCATAACATTTACCAATATTACCACCATCATTCGTATCACCACCATCACCACCATTTGCTTCTATAGTTACAGCGCCGGTATAATTAGCAGCATCGATAATGATTGTTCCGCCGCCACCACCACCGC
>JBDTPD010000549.1:0-3561 GCA_039932855.1 Chitinophagaceae bacterium
ATATTAATAAAGCACTGGGAAAGTTGGGAGCGAAAGCGGATCTCGTGGTGTTTGAGAAATAGCTGTTGTAGAATAGCTGTTAGCGTTTAGCTATTAGCAGTTAGTTCTTCATCCGATCAGACTTCAAAACTAATAGCTAATAGCTTTTCTCACTGGGTCTTCCTATAAAACAAAAAGGGGCCAGGATAGAAATCCAGCCCCGGTTTTAAAATCCAATATCCTATGAAAAACCAGTACAATATTAAGTGAGTCTACCCACTAAAAGAATACCCCTATTGTGGTATTTTTTGGTCCCCTTCAGCGTAGTAGAAGTTCTACAAAATCATTATTGGAATTATGACCCCCGTTTCGAGGGTAGTTCTATTTTTCTGCCCTCCTTTCCGGCGTTACTTTGTATCAGCATCGAAAGAATTACTGTTGTGAAGCAAAGAAATTAATCCTCGAAAAACCATTTGTCACCGTCCCTAAAGCCACCAATTTCGTTATAGTTTTACCATAACGTCCAGCCGTTTGTTCTGCGTCCTAACAGTCAAACGGCTTTTTCTTTTGTCAGAAGTGAGTTGTCCGAACTGGAATGTCTGAACCAGGATTTGGGTGGATTAAAAGGATTTTTAGGAAATACAGAAACACGGATGACACAGATAACAAAGATTTGCACGGATTATTTTAATAAAAACAATCCCGTGATGATCCTTAAAATCCTTATGATCCGTGTTCTTGTATTTATTTCCTAAAAATCCTTTTAATCCACCCAAATCCTCGTTCAGACAACCCCTCTCACCCAAAGAAAAATTTTGCCATCCAGAAAAGCTTTCTATTTTTGCACCACAACAGAAATAATGATCAACAACATTCATTTTCATCATCATCATCTTGCTCAAGCGGTAAGCTGTGATGGTATTATGTAATGTCTAAACATAATTTATCTTTTCAGGGCTTACCGTCAGGTAGGCCCTTTTTATTATCCCCCGGTCCCAAAAAAACAACTGGCCGGACAACATAACGAAGTATGAAACTGAAAATCGCAATACAGAAATCAGGCAGGCTACACGAAGATTCGATCCGCTTGTTGAAAGAATGTGGCATCGATATTACTAACGGAGGAAATAAACTGAAATCCACTGCTGGTAATTTTCCACTGGAAGTATATTTTCTTCGCGACGATGATATTCCTCAATACGTGGAAGACGCTGTGGCCGATGCAGGGATTGTCGGAGAAAATGTAGTGTATGAAAAGAAAAAAGAGGTGGAGGTACTCGAACAACTCGGTTTTGGTAAATGCCGTCTCTCTATCGCCGTACCTCGTACCGATGAGTACGATCAGAAAAGTCTTAATGGAAAAAAGATCGCGACCAGTTATCCTGTCATTCTCCAGGAATATTTACAGAAAAATAATATCAAGGCAGAGATTCATGAGATCAGCGGCAGTGTAGAAATTGCTCCGGGTATTGGTCTTGCTGATGCTATCTGTGATCTCGTCAGCAGCGGATCTACCTTGCTTACTAACGGTCTCAAGGAAGCAGAAACAATTCTTCAATCACAAGCGGTGCTTATTCAGAATAAACAACTGAATGAAGAAAAACATAAACTCCTGCGTCGCTTGCAGTTTCGCATACAGGCTGTAAAGAAAGCAAAGAACAATAAATACATTCTATTGAATGCTCCTGATGCAAAGTTGGAAAAAATTATTTCATTGTTGCCTGGTATGAAAAGTCCTACTGTACTTCCATTGGCACAACCGGGCTGGAGCAGCGTTCATAGTGTGATCGATGAAAATGATTTCTGGGAAATCATTGAGCAATTAAAAGAAGCAGGCGCGCAAGGAATCTTAGTAGTGCCAATCGAAAAAATGATCATTTAATTATCACACATGAAACTGATTAAATATCCCGAACGTTCCGAATGGCCCGCTTTATTACAGCGTCCTGTCTTTAATGCGTTGTCATTAGAGAAGAAAGTGAGAAAGATATTGGATAAAGTAAAGAAAGACGGTGATAAGGCGGTTAAGAAATTCACGAAAGAATTTGATGAGGTAAAGATCAGTAAGCTGCTGGTGACAGCAAAGGAAATGAAAGAAGCAGCTGATAAAATATCTCCCGAACTAAAAGAAGCGATCCGCACCGCAAAGAATAATATTGAGAAATTTCATGCTGCACAACTACAAACTACCAGTTATATCGAAACTATGCCCGGCATTCGTTGCTGGAGAAATGCAATAGCTATTGAAAGGGTAGGACTGTACATTCCCGGTGGCACCGCTCCACTTTTTTCTACTGTATTAATGTTAGGTATACCTGCTAAACTGGCTGGTTGTAAAGAGATCGTTCTTTGTACACCACCTCAAAAAGATGGAAGCATACACCCGGCTATTTTATTCGCGGCACAGGAAACAGGCATTACTAAAATAATAAAGGCAGGCGGTGTACAAGCCATTGCAGCGATGGCCTATGGTACCGATACTGTCCCGGCTGTATCAAAGATCTTTGGTCCCGGAAATCAATATGTAAATTGTGCCAAACAGTTGATACAATCACAAGGCATCGCTATTGATATGCCGGCTGGTCCCAGTGAAGTATGCGTACTCGCTGATGAAACCGCCAATGCATCTTTTATTGCTGCTGATCTTTTATCACAGGCAGAACATGGCCCGGATAGCCAGGTATTACTCGTAAGTACTGATGAATCAATAGTGGATCAGGTAAAAAAAGAAATAGCAAAACAGGTAGCTGAATTGCCACGTGAAAAAACAGCTACGCTTGCACTCGAAAATAGCCAATTGATAGTAGTGAAAGATATTCATGAAGCTATCGATATCGTAAATGAATATGCCGCTGAGCATTTAATAATTTCCTGCACCGGTGATGAAGCCATCGCTGGTAAGATCATCAATGCAGGTTCTGTTTTTCTTGGAAATTATTCTCCTGAAAGTGTTGGCGATTATGCCAGTGGTACCAATCACGCATTGCCTACTAATGGCTATGCAAAAAGTTATAGCGGAGTCAGCGTAGATAGTTTTGTAAAAAAAATTACTTATCAGAAATTAACTAAAGAAGGATTAACTAATATAGGAAAGACAGTCGTTGCCATGGCTGAAGCAGAAGGTCTGCAGGCACATGCCAATGCTGTAACTATCCGGTTGAATCAATTAAATAATAAGTTATGAATTTCGATCTGGGAAAATTGATCAGGGAAAATATCAAGAAAGTAAAACCATACTCCTCGGCACGTGATGAGTTCAGTCAGCACGGAAATAGTACGCCCGCTAAAATATTTCTCGATGCCAATGAAAATAGCCTTGGCTCGCCATTGATCAAATGGTATAATCGTTATCCTGACCCCTATCAGCGCGAACTTAAAGAAGCATTAGGTAAAATAAAAAGTATACCACCTGAAAATATTTTTCTTGGTAATGGCAGTGATGAATGTATTGACCTGCTCTATCGTTGCTTTTGTGAACCAGTGCAGGATAACGTTATCATTTGTCCACCTACTTATGGCATGTATGAAGTAAGCGCCTCAATCAATAATGTTCCGATTAAGCGGGTTGCGTTATCAGAAAAT
>JBDTPD010000550.1:0-3549 GCA_039932855.1 Chitinophagaceae bacterium
TACTGGAACCTCAAGCGGCTAAGAATAAACGCTGATCTGCCGGCAACTTATGGAACTGCTGAAGTATTAAATGGGCAATTGCGCAACCTCATCCGAATAACTGAAGATATTTTGGCTTTTGCTGATAAAAATAAACTGCCAGATCCCCTTGCCTTTCTTAAAGACACATTTAAACCTGACCTTGATATTTCCGCCCTGGAAGAAAAAGCAAAGGAAGCCGAATTGCCTAAAATCAATCTTGATGTATTCTTTCAAATTGACGAATACATCAAATCCAAAACAAAGCAGGTAACTCCCAAAATGCTCAATGTATATAGAAACATGAGGGACACCCTAAAAGTGTTTGAGACCTACCGGAAGAAGCCAATAACCTTTGAATCATTTGATTTTAATTTCTATGAAGAATTTGTTGAGTATATGATGTATGACCATGTATTACGCCGCAGAAAAGAATTTACCAAAGGTTTCAGAATTAGCACTGTTGGAAAAACCATAAAGCAGTTACGCATTTTTTTGCGAAACAGAATGCGCCGAAAGATCATTGCACCGATTAACCTGGAGGACTTTAAAATACTTGATGAGGAAACGGATGCCGTTTACTTAACACGGGAAGAAATCACGCGTATATATCAGACAGATTTATCCGCTCACCCCCATCTCCGCAAATACAGAGATTTATTCGTCTTTGGTTGCTTAACAGGTTTGCGCTTTTCTGACTTTTCAACTCTCAAATCTGAGGATGTCCGGGACAGGATGTTGTATAAAAAGCAAGATAAGTCTGATCATTGGGTTGTAATTCCGCTAAGAGACGAGGCATATTCCATATTTGTCAAAGATTTTAAGCGGAATATCCCACCAATCACTAATGCCGATTTTAACTATTACATTAAAGAAGTGGCGAAACTCGCTGGCATCATACAGTTGATAAAGTTTTCACATAAAAAGGGCAACCAGGATATCATCAGGATAAAACCGAAATATGACTGGATCACTTCTCACACTTGTCGCCGTTCATTTTGCACTAATGAATTTCTCGCGGGTACTCCAGTTGATCTGATTATGAAAATAAGCGGACATAAAAGTTTAAGAGACTTCTATAAGTATATCCGTATTACACCTGAAGAAGCTGGTCAAAAAATTAAGGAAATTTGGCAACTTCGTGGAGACATGAGTATGGTGAAGGAAAATGGCGACAAGGTAGAGATGATATGTGTCTAAATGGAAACATTTAAAAAGTATAGTTTTCTGATGACTGAATAAGGATCAATTATTCTTCCCATTTCCATCCTCTCAAGCAAGGATATTAAAAAATTGATCCAAATTCGTTACACTGTTAACTGAAAGGAAGAAAAAATGAGTCGATACCAAATCACGTAGCCAAACTTATAGAACTGTATTTTGTCACGATGAAGTATCGGCCCATCTATTTACCAGTCAGTGGTTGGATTTCATTATGCTAAAAACGAAAATTGAGACTGCTTAAATTTGTTTCTTTTCTACTAACGCAGTACCACATTTCGGGCATTTGCCATCTTTGTCAAGAGCAATTTCCGGATGCATAGGACAGGTGTAGATCTTCATAACTTCAGTCTTCATTTGCTCCTTTGAAGAAAGACTCAATTTTTTTCCACAAATCGGGCATTTTCCGGGATCATGTTTTGCTACTTCCTGATGGACAGGACAGGTGTAGTTTCTCATTACACCATCTTTCATTTGTTCTTTATTTGTCCGGATAAGATCCATGTTGCATTTAGGACATTTGCCAGGATGATTACTTGTCACATCTGTATGCATTGGGCAGGAATAGAGCTTTGTATGTTGCAGCGTGTCTATTCTACCTGCTTTTGTTTGTGCAAAAACCGCCGGTGAGGCAATCAGGAAGGAAAGAGCTACAATGATTAACTTTTTCATCGTTTTATCAATTTAAATTTTCGTGAATAATGCTAAAATGAGTTATGCTTGAATACGATGTAAAGCTATTGCCTTCAAATTCCAGTTTCCTTGACCTCCGTTAGATGCGTATATGACCTTGGTCGCTCTTCAGAGCATGCAGTGTGGTGTAGGCAATTACTCTTGAAGAAATACTATTTAATTTTTAGGAAGCTGGCATTAATGGCCACTACAACTGTGCTAACGCTCATTAAAACGGCACCCATAGCTGGACTTAACACAATTCCAAAATTGTACAGAACCCCGGCAGCTAAGGGCAAAGTGATCACATTATACCCGGTAGCCCAGGCCAGGTTCTGGATCATTTTGCGGTAGGTAGCTTTTCCGAATAAAATTAAGTTCACTACGTCTTTAGGATTACTATTTACTAATACTATTCCCGCTGTTTCGGCGGCAATATCTGAGCCTGACCCTACTGCTATGCCTACATCTGCCTGCGCTAAAGCGGGTGCATCATTTACACCATCACCAGTCATTGCGACAAATTCTCCTTTCTCCTGCAATTCCTTTATTTTTCTAGCTTTTGATGTGGTAGCACTTCAGCATAATAGGTGTCAATGCCCAATTTGTTACTCACGCTTTCTGCAACCTTTGAATTGTCTCCCGTTAGTAAAACAGATTTTATATTATTATCATGGAGCGTTTTAATAGCGTCAGCGGATTCGGGTCGAATCTGATCCGATAAAGAAATATAACCAGCAAGCGTTTCATTTATTAGAACAAATACCACAGTTTCATCGGCATCCGGGTTAAAATCGGGAGGAAGAGCAATATTCTTTTCTTTTAGATAACCTGGACTTACTACTTTAATTTGTTTTCCATCCACCGTTGCTTCTACGCCTTTACCTGTAATCGCATTGAAATTTTGTTGTGAAGGAATAGAAATAGACAAGTCTCTTGCTTTTTGCATAATCCCTGTCGCTATCGGATGTTCTGAATTTTGTTCTAATGCCGAAGCAAAACGAATCAGTTCCCTTTCATCCAGACCATTCAGTAATCTGTTTTCAAAGGGCTCTTGATTTTCTTTTACAAATTCAATTATGAAACGAACTGAAAAGAGAAGTACCAGAAATAAACCAAATAAAAAGCCTTTTTTCAGTCGGGTCCGCTTGCTATGGTAAATAACCCAAAGTGTAAAAAAGATAATAATATAAAATATTGCTTCGTAGAGTTGTGCCGGATGTCGATACATGCAGAACGGGACAGTTGAGCATTTTGGCTTGTCAAACCAGTTATAGCAAGAACTATGAAAACTGCAACTGCACCAATCCAGCCTACAGAAAATGTAATATGGCTTGTCAATAGCAGTTTTTGTACCCGGGTTGTGATTTCTATATATTTATTTTTTATGTGAAACTATTTTTTATGGGTTCTGTCAGTTAATCTTATTACTCACAAAAATATATCTGTCGTGAGTAGAAAAGTTACAGAATTATGAGGTTGACAGGTTTTTAATTATTTAATTATTTTATAGACGCTATTCATCTGCGTCTAATTTCCATTTCCAATTGCGGATTTCCGGCATGTCTTCTCCATGTATTTCTATGTATGCTTTATGGTCAATCAGTTTATTTTGCATATCCTGTTTAATATATGCGG
>JBDTPD010000551.1:0-3543 GCA_039932855.1 Chitinophagaceae bacterium
CGACCGGGCGATCATTAATAAAAAATTACTAATGCAAATCGCAGATACAGATTATTTATTAGATCAACAGGAGATCAAGATACTTGTCGTGGATGACAGGGAGGACAACTTGTTTTCGATCGAGACCATTCTGGAGAATGAAAAATATACGATCGTCAAGGCTAATTCAGGAAGATCAGCTTTGAAGATATTATTACAGCAACATGATTTTTCATTGATCCTTATGGATGTTCAAATGCCGGATCTGAATGGATTTGAAACAGCGACGATCATCTATGAGCGTGACAAGTTGCGGACCATTCCGATCATCTTTATCACCGCCCACGATTATGGGGATGAATATATTTTCCAGGGATACAAGATGGGTGGCGTGGATTATATCTACAAACCAATCAATCCGCAGTTGCTCCGAATGAAAGTGGCTGTGTTTGTAGAGCTTTATCGCAAGAATCAACAATTGCTTGGCCAGGAAAAGAAGTTGCGGGAAGTAAACAGTTCCTTACAAAAAGAAATAGAGGAGCGGAAGATGACGGAAGAGAAGATCCGCACGTTGAATACGCAACTGGTAGAAAACAATACCCACCTGAAAGCAGTGAATGAAGAGCTGGATCAATTTGCCTATGTAGCATCCCATGACTTGCAGGAACCACTTCGTAAGATCATGGTGTTTAGTGATAAAATATTATTGAAACAGGTACATGATCCGGAGACGGAAAAATATTTCGATAAGATCATCCGTTCATCGCGGAGAATGCAGTCATTGATCAATGACTTGCTAAGTTTCTCAAGACATTCGACGAGTTCGTCTGATTTTAAAGAAACAGATCTGAATGTATTAGCAAAGGAAGCGATGGGAGAACTGGAGATCGAGATTGAAAAGAGTAATGCGACGATTATTTTTGACAACTTACCTGTGGTGTGGGCAATCCCGAGTTTAATGCAGCAATTACTTTATAACCTGATTGGTAATGGAGTTAAGTTCCGGAAGAAAGATACGGCACCGGTAATAAGAATTACGGCGAAGAAGATGAGAAAGCCGGAAGATGCTGTTTTTCCTGATCGACAGACAGATGGTGATTACTATGAGATCAGCGTATCAGACAATGGAATTGGTTTTGATGAAAAATATGCGGAAGACATCTTCGTAGTCTTTAAGAGATTGCATAGCTATCATGAGTTTGAAGGAACGGGAGTCGGATTGTCTATTTGTAAAAAGATCATTGAGAAGCATAAGGGGTTTATTACTGCGAAGCGTAATCCGGAGGAAGGTTCGACGTTTGTATTTGGGTTGCCGGAGAAGCAGGTTGAAATGGCGTAGGTAGATGGAGATTTTAATTAGCTTTTTTGACGCAGAGGATCACGAAGAAGCTCAGAGGTACACAGAGACATTAATATGATTGTTTTTTGGCAATAAATCTTTTGAGACCATCTATTAGTTTCGATTCATTAAAATTGATCAGGAGTCCTATTTCTGCGTTGGATAATTTTAGATAGGTAAGTACTTGCGAGGAATGGACATCACGCAATGCCTCAACTGATTTAATTTCAATTATTACTTTATTTTCAACAAGTAAATCGATCCGATACCCAATTTCCATTTGAAGATTATCGTAGATAAGAGGCAGCGCTAGTTGCTGTTGAACACAAAAGCCTGCTTTAGTTAATTCATATTGAAGACAGGTTTCGTAAGTAGATTCAAGGAGACCGGGTCCAAGTCTTTTATGAATTTTGATTGCATAACCAATAATGTTTCTGGTCAGTTCATTTATTTCCATCTCTGCGGACCTCTGAGCTTCTTTGTGGCTCTCTGAGTCAAATTCGAAGTAAAAGATAAAGACTGATCTAACCTCGTGAATTTAATCAGAAAAAAATGTTTTTTTGACGCAGAGAGCCACAAAGAAGCTCAGAGTGCCGCAGAGAATCATTTTGCTTTGATTGTTAGAGATGAAGACTCAAGACCGTCGGAAGTTGCTTTTAATGTAACAGAGCTTACTTTATTATTGAGTTTTAGTACCGCCAGGCAAAGACCGTTAAATGCTTTTCTCTTATCATCTTTGAATGACTCCATACTTGTCTGACTGCCGTTATCGACACCAGCAATGGTGCCACCCGTAACAGCGAAATGCACGAGGTTAGCTGCATCCGGAACAAGATTGCCATCTTTGTCAACGATCTTTACTTTTACAAAGGCAAGATCACCTGGCGATTCAATCTTATTATCCGATTCAAGAATGATCTTTGCAGGCTGTCCTGCTGTTTTTATTTCCTGCGTCAACACAACCTTTCCATTTTTTCTTGATATGGCTTTTAATGTACCTGCCGCATACGTAGTGCGCCACATGATATGCAGATCATCACCGGTTTTCTTTTTTGTACCCAATGATTTTCCATTGAGAAAAAGTTCTACTTCATCTGCATTGCTATAGTATACCCATACATCAATGGTTTCTCCGGCGGCATGGTTCCAATGCGGTAAAATATGCAGCACCGGCTTATCGGTCCATACACTTTGGTACATATAATATACATCCTTTGGAAAACCAGCGAGGTCAATGATACCAAAATAAGAACTACGCGCCGGCCACTCATACGGAGTAGGTTCACCAATGTAATCAAAGCCGGTCCAGATGAACATACCGGAGATATGATCATGCTTCTCAAATACTTTCATTGTCTCTTCATGTGTCGATCCCCATGGGGCGGAACAATTATCATAAGCTGAGCAGGTAGTATCGGGATTACCTGCTGTCAAAGGTTTATCCCAGCGTGCCGGCCAGCGACGAATACTATCGCTTGGCATATCATAATGACCACGTGTTTCCAATGCTGAAACAGACTCGGTGATAATAAATGGTTTGCGTCCCCAGCGTTGAAAGACACTATCACTGCTCCATTTGTTGTGATTATAATTATAGCCAACCATATCCAGTACATCTGCTTTCAATATACGGTTCCAGCTATTGATCTCGTTGTTGGCTGTTACTGTTGGCCTGGTTTTATCCAATCCTTTTACAATGTCCTGTAGTTCCTGTACCATGTCTTTTACATGTGTTGCATCTTCTTCTTTCGCCCACTGCTCCCCTATTTCATTACCAACACTCCAGATAAAAACTGAAGGGTGGTTACGATCGCGGATGATCTGATCTTCCAGATCTCTTTTATGCCATTGATCCCAATCGAGGTGATAATCATATTTCGTTTTCTCGCGTTTCCACATATCAAATGCTTCATCCATGATGATCATTCCCATTTCATCGGCGAGATCAAGTAATTCAGGTGCAGGCGGATTATGAGAAGTACGGATAGCATTGCATCCCATCGTCTTTAAAATTTGTATCTGCCTCTTTAATGCACTACGGTTTACAGCAGTACCCAGGCAACCCAGATCATGGTGATCACAAACACCACGGATCTTGACATGTGTTCCATTTAATAAAAAACCTTTATCAATATCAAATACAAAAGAACGAATACCGATCATGGTCGTATATTCATCCACCACTTTACCGCTTTCTTTTACCGAGGTAACTGCTTTATACAATG
>JBDTPD010000552.1:0-3536 GCA_039932855.1 Chitinophagaceae bacterium
TGTAATAAAACAACAATAGGCTGAAGACTCATGTACTTTCATTAAAGATGTGGTGCGTGAAGACACGCACCATGGCGTAACAATCCATGGATCACTAATATTTTTTTACCAATGAATCAGGCTCCTGCAATCTGTTGTACGGATGATCAATAAACTGCTGCGTCAGCTGATAAAAATCTTTTCCTCCAACTCCATGACTACGATTTAAAAAAAGAAAACATTGACTGTTGGGAAGATAATGCCTGATCTCTGTCATATATAAAGGACGACACGCGGGATCCATTTCTCCATCGCCGATGAGTGCAGGTATTGTACTGTAAAATGGTTGTTTCGAAGTTTTCTCTATCGGCGGTAGATTCAAACAATCACACATAGCTTTATACACATCATTGATCCGGTATCCTTTCATGTATGGATAAATCTCGTAGAGCTGAGCAATTATTTTTTCATCATGATATGCTGATTGATCCGCACAATAAACAGACATGCGCATGCCATCAGGCGCTGTGTACCTGGTCATGACCCGTTCAAGATAAGGTCGCACATATTGTTCGTGATCACCAGCAATGAGGCGGGTAATAAGATAAGGTACATCTTTGATCCGGCTGGCATCAAACATAGTTGATTCGATCACCTGCAATAATTCATTCTTGGTATAAGCCACCTGGATCACCGGTGCACCCGGGCGTTCCTGTACTGGCAAATAAAAATTTTTACCAATAATAGAAGTGAAGTAATCGCGGAAACGTTGTTCAAGTCCTGCATATAATTCATGATTGCTGGAGTCAGCGGCACAATGATCAAAGAGAATATGCAATGCTTCATTAAAATTTACTGGTTCATCTTCATCGATAGCAGTAAAAGTTGGTAGAGGAGAATCCAATACCAATGAACGTACCAATGATGGAGCTTTTTGAGCCACTGCCATCATCAGACCACCACTATAAGAGCCACCTGTGAGATTTACAGAATCTATGTGTAGCAATGTTAGCAGATCAACAATATCATTTACTGTCTGATCCGAATTATATCCTTCAAGATCGATGCCCCTGCTGAGTAAACGTTTCTTATATCGCTTTACCCCTTCGAGGGTCATACTGTCTTTTGATAAGTTCTTCCGGTATGCTTCATGCCATGCACTGTCCAATTCAAAATTTCGCAGATACGGTATCGCATACCTTGTGCCACGTTGTTCAAATGCGATACAATCGCGTGTTTCTATCAATGTACTTCGTGTGATGCCTTGTGCCCAACCGAGTGAACTATTTCCCGGACCTCCGCTGGTAAATAGCACGGGATCTTTTTTCTTACCTGGATTTTTACTTCTTACAATGATGAAAGGAAGGCGGATAGTCTTCGAATTTTTTCGTTTACGGTTTTCCGGAACGAGCAGGTATCCGCAATCCGTGTGAAAGCTGCTATCGATTTTATTGGGAAATAAAGAATCTGATTTTAATAATTCGGGTGCGGACCGGATGTATACGCTATCCATCCGGAAACGGCAATTGCAGTATTGGATAGTGGGTTGTTGGGAAAATACAAACGTAGTAATTGAAAGCAAGGAGATCAGTAATAATGTTTGTCTCATATAACTAAATTAAGGGAGTTTTATCAACCGACGAAATATTTCGTACCTTGACTGCTTCAACAGATCATAGGTTTAATCGTATCTAAAATATTTTTTAAGGTATAATGATCTCTGTGAAACTCTGTGCCTTCTCCGTGGCTCTCTGTGTAATAAACAATAATAAGCTGACGACTCATCTTACCATGATGTTGAACGGGGAAATTGTATATTTAAATCATGATCCCGATTATTAAAAAACATTATTTACTGATTGGTATTTTGATTTTTATAGCACTATACATCGTCGCCAATTTGCTATATGATGGAGGTGCAATAGGTGACCCCAGCTTAAAAACTTTTAGCTGGACAAAAAATTATCTCTGCAATATGTCATGAATTACATTTACTACACACAACAATTTTTATACTTGTTGGCGGGTTTACAGAAAATTAGTTTTGTTATTTTGTTTGTATGGGCGTTAGGAATGTATTATTACCGGCCTAAACCTGAAAATGTAATGTAAAAAATACAAAAGTCAGATTGCTACTAGCTGACTTTTGCATTTTACATTTTTATCCCTGCCATCTGTTTTTCCGCCCAGCTTCTCAATTGATCAATGAATGGGATCAATTCCTTTCCTGTATCTGTGAGGGTGTATTCAACTCTGGGTGGTACTTCGGGGTAAACTTTTCTTGAAATTAATTTATCAGCTTCCAGTTCTTTTAATGCCTGCGTCAACATTTTTGAGGTAATTCCAATAACGGCCCTGTTTATTTCTCCGTATCTCAACACTCCATCTCTTAGTACCCACAAAATTCTTCCTTTGTATTTTCCTCCTATTCTTTGAAAGGCATAATCAACCGCACAAAATGCCTTGTCTGCTTTATTTTTCATTGCCAGGGATTTTTAAAATATTAATAATCAGCATTAGTATACTTTTAGTAAGTAGCCTACTTAATGGTAGCTACTTGTCTTAAAGATATTAAACACTTTTATTTGCTTTCATTTTATTATAAATAAAATGAAGAATGGTCATATACATTAAAAGCAAATAATAATGAATCGTACATTTAGTAAAGTCCTTTATTTTCCCATCACAAGAATTATAACAGGCACAGTCATATGTTTTCTTCTCCTGGTAGGGGTGCAAAATTTTGTCACCAAACCAATTTTAGAAAGCGCTATCTCTTCCAAACCTATTGCAGATACAATCGTCAATTATATTTCGGTAGCCGTTTTGTTGCTAAGCTATTTCTATTTGTTCCGGATTTATGAACGAAGAAAAATCACTGAACTATCCCGGGCCAATTTGATGAAAGAATTATTTGGTGGGTTTATTCTTGGATTTGCAATATTATCATTGGTAATATTGATACTTTATTTATCCGGGTATTACTCCATCATGAGTGTTTCAGGTCTTTCTTACATGCTGGCTCCATTTTCAGTATTAGTAGTTGCCGCATTATTAGAAGAGATCGTATTCCGGCTACTCGTTTACA
Source organism: Chitinophagaceae bacterium (assembly GCA_039932855.1). Classification (GTDB taxonomy): domain Bacteria; phylum Bacteroidota; class Bacteroidia; order Chitinophagales; family Chitinophagaceae; genus JAJKIP01. Next base: position 3,068 of record JBDTPD010000552.1, read on the forward strand.
GGATTTTTGAAAATTGGCTCGGTACTTATATTTCCCTTTTTATTATAGCCGTTGTATTTGAAGTGCCACATTGGTTCAATAATAATGTTACGTTCCTTTCAGTAATCCTCGGTCTTATTTTCGGCTTTGCGCATGGCATCATGTATACCTATACTAAAAGATTATGGTTGCCACTTGGATTTCATTTAGGATGGAACTTTGCACAGCCATTCTACGGATCAAATTTATCCGGGTTGGACGATATTGGTTCAATAATCAAAGCGAAGTTTTCAGGACCGACGCTTCTTACGGGAACTGTTTATGGAATTGAGGATTCGATATTTTCTATTGTTCTATTGGCAATGGTGTCGGTATTGTTCTTGTATTTTTCAATAAAAAAGAATAGAATAATCAAAGATAAAACTGTTTAACAGAAGCGTTTGTTTAGTAGCATCGCGAAGCTGAAAAAAGGAATTTGACGCAGAGAGCC
>JBDTPD010000553.1:0-3532 GCA_039932855.1 Chitinophagaceae bacterium
CTGATCAACAACACAGCTTCCGGAAAAGATCATCGTATCTTTTTCTCCCGGTATTGCAACCGGCAGATGTTGCCAATGAATAAGATCTTTACTGACAGCGTGCCCCCAGCTCATATGTCCCCAACGATTACCAAATGGATTAAACTGGTAGAATAAATGATATTCTCCATTATTATATACCAGTCCATTCGGATCATTCATCCAATGAATGGGAGGAGTGAAATGAAATTGAGGACGGTATTTCTCTTTATAAAAAGAAGAAGATTGTGCGGTAGAAAAAATACTTGCTATGCAATAAATGACAACAAAAAAGTATTTCATACCGACCTGTTTAATGTAACAACTAATGCTTCACCATTTTCTTTTCCAACTCTTCCAATGATACTCCCTTTGTTTCAGGAACTTTTGTTAGCACCCAAATCAATTGCAATACCATCATGCCTGCAAAGAAAACAAAGATGGGCCATGGCCGTGTATTGTTTTTAAATATACCATGATCCTTATCCAAAAATAATGGCGAGATCAATGTAATGATGGCTGCAAATACCCAATGTACGCTTGCACCAAATGACTGCCCGGTTGCCCGGACTTTATTAGGAAATATTTCTGCAATAAAAACCCAGATAACGGCTCCTTGCCCAATCGCATGTGAGGCGATGAATAACAGGATAAAACTCAATGTCATTTCCGGGCTTACTGTTGTATGATAGCACCAGGCTACCATTGATAGACTAATGATATAACCAATAGAACCAATTATCAGTAATTTCTTTCTGCCCATTCTATCGATCAGGTAAAGACCGACAAAGGTGAAAACAAGATTAGTACCACCAATAGCAATTGAATTAAATAACGAATCCTTTGCAGCCAGACCGGCATTTTCTAATATTTCAGGTGCGTAATAAAGAATGAAATTGATACCGGACCATTGATTGAAGAAAGCAATCATAAATGCAAGCATGATCGGTGTCCGGTATTTTGAACTAAAAAAAACAGATTGTTTTTCTTTTACATCAACCACAGCATTAGCAGCCAATATCGTTTCGATCTCTGCGGGTACATCTTCCACTCCTATCTGTTGCAGGATCTTTGTAGCGGCCAGCTGATCATTCTTGCGGGTAATGAGCCATCGCGGACTTTCCGGTAAACCGATTACCATTATTGTATAAATAAAAGAAGGAATAGCAGAAACGCCCAACATCCAGCGCCAATCAAGATCGCCCTGAAACCCTTTTAATAAATAATTTGAAATAAAGGCGATGAGTATTCCGAATACAATATTGAACTGGTACATCGCTACTAATCTTCCACGGATACGCGAGGTAGATATTTCTGAGATATATGTTGGCACTACTACGGATGATACACCGATACCTATACCACCCAAAAAACGGAAGAATGAAAAGGTATAGGGATCTGGTGCGATAGCTGTGCCAACAGCAGAAGCGGTATATAATATCCCGATCCAGAACAATACTTTTTTACGTCCATACTTCTCTGTGGGTATACCACCAAAGACAGAACCAACCACCGTACCCCACAATGCCATTGACATGATAAAGAATCCATGAAATAAAGGAGTCGTGTGCCATAATGCTTTGATCGGAAGATTAGCGCCGGAGATCACTACTGTATCAAAACCAAAAAGAAATCCGGCAAGAGCAGCTACGATGGACCAGCGGAAGAGTTTACCGTTATTCATATAGCAATGTTGTGAGTAAAAGATAGTGTAAAATTATGAATTAAGAATTATGAGTTATGAATGGGAAAACTCATTCATAACTCATAATTCTTAATTCATAATTTTATATCCTGTATTTACATTTAACTCTTATCGAGTGCCTGTAGAATATCTTCCAAAATATCATCTGCATGTTCCAGACCTACAGAGATGCGAATAAGGCCGGGTGTGATGCCAACGGATTCTTTTTCGGCAGGAGTTAATTTAGAATGGGTAGTCGATGCCGGATGCGAGGCAATCGTACGACTATCACCGAGGTTGTTGGTAACAGAGATCATCTGTAATGCATTCATGAACTTACGGCCACTGTCGATGCCGCCTTTTATTTCGAAGGTCATAACACCACCACCATTGCTCATTTGTTTCTTAGCAATATCATACCGCGGATGATCTTTCAGGAACGGATATTTCACGCTGCTCACCTTTGTATGCTTTTGTAATTCTGTGGCTATATACAGGGCATTAGCCGCATGTCTTTCCATGCGGATATATAATGTCTCGAGGCTTTTACTCAATACCCATGCATTGAAAGGACTCATGGATGGACCTGTATTGCGGATAAAAAGATATAGCTGGTTAACCAGTTCTTTATTTCCCACTACTACTCCACCTAACACTCTACCCTGTCCATCGATAAATTTAGTTGCCGAATGTAATACGAGATCAGCACCAAAACGAATAGGTTGTTGTACGGCTGGTGTAGCAAAACAATTATCGACTACCAATAGTATTTTATGTTTCTTACAAATGTTTGCGACATATTCAATGTCGATGATATCAAGCCCGGGATTAGAAGGTGTTTCAAGAAATAACATTTTTGTATTCGGCTTGATCATTTTTTCCAATACCTCCGGTGTATTCATATCAAAATAGGAAGATTCAATTCCCCATTTTGGCAAATACTTTGTGAGCATGGTATGTGTTGATCCAAATATAGCAGACGCTGAAATGATATGATCACCTTTGCTGAGAAATGTCATGAACGTAGAAAATATGGCTGCCATACCGGTACCTGTTGCTACACCATCTTCGGCCCCTTCCAATGCGACTATCTTTTCAATAAATTCATCAACGGTAGGATTGGAAAAACGCGAGTAGATATTTACATCAAGTGTATCATCTGCAAAGGCAGCGGCCATTTCTTCAGCAGAATTATAAGTGAAACTACTGGTAAGAAAAAGTGGTGTTGAATGTTCTTTTTGCGCTGTCTTTTCCGTTTGGATACGAATAGCTTTTGTTTCTGGACGTTGTGGCATTTATAATATCCTCCTTATTGATAGAAATTATTTTACTTCTTTTTCATTGACAATAACCGTGAAAGTAATCGTGGCTCCGGCTCTGCGAAGTGTTTCTGCCACGGAACAATACTTGTTGATCGATAATTCAGAAGCTCTGAATGCTTTGTTGGGATCAACAGTACCTTTGAATTCAAAACGTACGCGTACCTGTTCCCAAAGAGAGGGCTCTTTACCTTTTTCTCTTTCTCCATCAACAAAGATCTTCAGGCTGGTATATGTCTGGCGTTGCTTTTTCAGAATACTAACAATATCTACTCCACTGCAACCACAAAGTGCCGCCAGTACAGTTTGCATGGGGCGCATACCGCCACCATTTCCACCCTGTTCTTCAGGGATATCAATAAAGATGCTGTGATTTTTTTCGTCAATAACTGTAAATCCGTAGTCAGGATTCGTGAGTTCCGCATTCATCAGTGCCATAGAAAGGAATTGAGAGACAAAGATAAGAATGTCTGAACCAGGATTTGGGTGGATTAAAAGGATTTTTAGGAAC
>JBDTPD010000554.1:0-3509 GCA_039932855.1 Chitinophagaceae bacterium
AGCAGTTGTAAACAAAAAGCAGGATTGTCAGCACTCGCTCTGTTTCTTCGCTCTTATAAATTGTTTATCACGTTCAGCAAACTATTTTTATCGATCATTCCCGAATGTCTCCATACAATACTTCCATTCTTGAATATGATAAAGGTAGGAACCGCCTGTACCTGGTAAGCGTTGGCCGCCTGTTCACTTTTATCGATGTCCACTTTTATTACTCTTGCTTTACCTTCCACTGCATGTGCTACTTCTTTGATTATAGGATTCATGGCTTTACATGGTCCGCACCAGTCGGCATAAAAATCGACGAGCACCGGTTTTGCTGATTTGATCAATTCTCCAAATGTTTCCATACTTCTTATTTCATTTACGGGGAATATATTTCCTAATTAAGCATATTTGAAATAATTTCTACCTGCCATCTTGCTACTAATGGATTGGATACATTAGCATTCATTAGTATCAATCGCAGCCCGAGATCAGATACCAGCCAATCTGTTTTCATTTCATGATCATCCCAAACAAATATTTTACGGAAATGACAATGAGCGAATAATCCCGCTGCTAATACAGCCATAATTGCCTTTTGCAAGGCGGCTTCCAACTCATCTTCATCGGGCAATCCTTTTTCCAATAAGCAACTGGCATAGTAAACAAGATTTTGCTCATTCAATTGCTCCTCTATCTCCTCCAGCAGAGGATGACGATCGTGGTAAGATGGATAGATAATGAGAGTTGTTTCCATATAATCAGGTTTTGATAGTAAACAAATTCAGAAATATGAGTTATAATGAGCAATATTACTCCTGTCCTGCATAGTCCTTACTTGTAGCAAATGACTCCTGCAATTGTTTAAAAAGTTCTTTTTGTTCATCGGATAATTTCTCCGGCACCTGCACAGAAATTTCTACTAATAAATCTCCATACTGGTTCGGTTTGTTATACACCGGCATGCCTTTACCTTTCAACCTCAGCATTTTTCCATTTTGTGTACCTGCTGGTATTTTTATTTTCATGGCTCCTGATAAAGAGTCGACCTGGGTCTCTCCTCCCAATACTGCCGTGAACAAGTCGATTGAAATAGCCTGACGGAGATGGTCACCATCACGACTATATATTAAATGAGGTAAAATATTGATAGTAATATACAGATCACCGGCAGCGGCTCCATTGACGCCTTTACCACCTTTGCCCGCTAATTTTATAGTAAGTCCGGTATAAGCTCCAGGTTTTAATTGTATTCTTATATTTTCATTATTAATGGTAAAAACTTTGGCTGCTCCATGAAAGCCTTCTTCTAATGAAATGGACATTTCCGCCTGTACATCCTGACCTTTGAAACGTTGGTTACTATTATGGGTCCTCCTTCCACTGCCACCAAACAGATTTTCGAAAATACCAGCGTAATCTTCACCGCCATTGAAGAATCCTGACTGATCACCTTCCGATTGAAAAGGCTGACCGCCACCAAAACCACCGGCGCGATATTGACCACTACCCTGCCCACGCGGCTCATCCATCCGGTTCCAGTTCTCACCAAATTGATCGTATTTTTTTCTATTATCCGGATTGCTTAACACTTCGTTCGCATGACTGATCTCTTTGAATTTTTCTTCTGATTCCTTATTTCCGGGGTTTTTATCCGGATGATACTTAATCGCGAGTTTACGGTAGGCCTTTTTTATTTCATCAGCAGTTGCTGTTTTACTTATACCTAATATGGAGTAATAATCCTTAGCCATCATTGAACAATTTTGAAAGAAGCTATTTTCATGCAAAAGCGCAAAGAAGAACGCAAAGTAGTAAAGACCTTCCTAATTAAGCTGCAAGGGTTATGCCAGCTCTGATAGAACACGGATGACACGGATTAAAGGGATTTCCACGGATTTAGCTTTTAAACTAAATAAATCCGTGGAAATCCCTTTAATCCGTGTCATCTGTGTTCAAAAAAAACAAAATGCCTGCTCGCGCAGGCACTTTGCCTTATATGAACGGTTTAACGGTTTGCCTTACTCTTTAATGATCTTCGTTGTACTTACTTCTGTACCGTTATTCTTTACACTAACAAGATAAATACCTGCTGGTAATTTAGATACATCCAGTGTAGAATTGATCGCACTAAGTTGTCGCGTCATCACTACTTTACCGGTAATATCCATTAATGTGGCTTCTGATTTTCCTTCAAAGCCGGTCAGGTTGATCTTGATCGTGCTGCTGGCAGGATTTGGATATACATCTATTTTCTTCGTGCCATTATTAGTATACAGATCAGCTTTGCTTGCTGTACCCAATGCTACACGCAGCGTATAACAAACTGTCGCACTGTTTGCACCACTGAATCCATATACCTGCGCATAATAAGTACCTGCGGCAACAGTAGTACTGATCGTTTCGCTGCTGGTACCACCCAATTGTGAAATAGCGATCTGTGTACCGGCGCTGTTCAACAGTTTCAGATCATAGTCACCAGGCAGTGTACTTAATGTAATCGTGATCGTACCGCCGGTAGTAATGACGAATTTGTAATTATCAACATCACCACTTGGACTTATCAATCCGGTTGTATTCGTATTGAATGGAATGACTGCTGCTCCGGCTGTTGTTCCGTTAGTCGAATTATCCAATGGACTTGCACAGCCTGTAGCCGTTGTTACTCCAATATTGAGATTGTAACAAACCGTTGTACTGAACGCGCCATTGAAGCCAATTACTTTTACATAATAAACTCCGGCAGGACGGCTTGTAGAATTGATCGTCTCACTTGTTGTACCACCAGCTTCTGAACTTGCTACCTGTGTACCTGCAGAATTGTACAGGAACAGGTCATAATCACCAGGCAGATTTGTCAATGTGATATTGAAATTGCTGGTAGCCGATGTAGTGAATGTATAATAATCGATATCACCATTGGAACCGATCGATGCAGACAATGCTGTATTGACTGGAACTGATGCAGCTGTTGCCTGTGTGTTATTAGATTCATAAGCAGTTTGACAAGTGCTGCCACCTGTAGTCGTAAACTGTGCCTGTGAATACGCACTGCTACCGCTGCTGCAATTTGTTCTTACTCTAAAGTCATATAATGTGGCTGCGGTCAATCCTGTTAAGTTAGCTGATACAGATGTTGTACCCGTTACTGCATTGATCCAGGTAGACGATGCATTTGTTTTATAATCCACATCATAACTAACGGCGCCGCTGACAGCTGTCCAGCTAACGGTAGCTGTTGTACCCGTTACTGATGATGAAGCTAATCCGGATGGAGATGAACAGGAAGAACCTGTTCCAATTGTAAAGTTGGTATTAGAAATATCAAAGAAAATATTTCCTACTGCTTCTACTTTTATTCTTGCCGTAGAAGTTGGCGTATTAGGAATAGTTACTGCTTCTGTTCCATCGTTAGCAGTACTCGCAGTTAAGACAGTTGGAAAGGTAAGACCGCCATCAGTAGATAAAGAAATTTTTACATTAGCGCAACTAACCGGTGCTGCATTAGTACTGTTCACGCTCCATGT
>JBDTPD010000555.1:0-3502 GCA_039932855.1 Chitinophagaceae bacterium
TGTGTAATGCCTGTATATTAGCACAATTATTTTCTCATTATTATTAACTCTTGAATTCAAAACGATGGCAAAAAAAGTAAAAAAACCTGCAAAGAAAGCAGTTAAAAAAGTAGCTAAAAAAGCTGCAAAGAAAGTTGTAAAGAAAGCCGCTAAAAAAGCAGCTCCGAAAAAAAAGTCAGCAAGAAAACCTAATGCAGCTTTCATGGCTCCGTTGAACGCTAGCCCTGCATTAGCTGAAGTAGTAGGTAGCAAACCTTTACCAAGAACACAGATCATCAAAAAAATCTGGGATTATATCAAGAAGAATAATCTTCAGGATAAAAAGAACAGAAGAATGATCAATGCAGACGACAAACTGAAAACATTGTTCGGTGGTAAAATGCAGATCTCTATGTTTGAACTGGCTAAAGTTGTCAGCAAGCACGTTAAGTAAAAAAATCGAGTATAATACCCGGTTAAGGGTGAAAGCCTTTAACCGGGAAAAACCGAACGTTGTAGTACTTATTCTCTCTCCTACCTACACCATTCCTCCACTAATTACTTTCCACTAAAAAATTGTTTGCCTTGTATAAGGCAATATGCATTTCTGTCTGAACTGGGATTTGTGAGATGTATGGGAATATCGGGATACTAAAAATAGTACAACATAAAATAAAGAGCCGCGCTGGTAGTGCACTGCCCCCAATAATCTCAATCATCCTGCAAATCCCGGTTCGGATAATTTACAACAACCCTGCACCCACTGCTGCTCCTACCAGATCCATTTCAGCACTCAAATAATTTGCGCCATAGAATATGAAAATATCTTTTCCTGAAATTTTTATCGCTTCGTATTTTTTTTCATAATTATTCATCAACCTCTTTGTGGTAAGTATAGGTACAAAACCAACTGATCTTCCCTGTAATACTGCGCCATCAGCAGCTTTTCTCCACACTGTATAAGTTACTTTGTTAAACTGTTCGTCTAAATACTTATACAAGCGGCCAATGATCAGGCTGTCCTGTGTAATAGTAAACCAGTTGCCTTCCGTAGTAGTTGCGTCCGCTGGTTTACCAATCAATTGAAATGTTATTGGTTTTTTTATGTCTCGTGTTATAGGTGTCTTTGCATACATAGCAATGGAATCCTCAAGCGCTTTGGCATTTGCCATGATAGTTTCAAAAGGGTAGGCATTTGCTTTTGCGATCAGTTTGCCAACTGCTTCTTTATTCAATACTTTATTTTCGATCACGATCGGCAGGGTATCATTGAAAATTTCTTCGATGATATCATTTCCTACTTTACGATCATATCTCACATAGGCAATGCCAAATGCTTTACCGGTTGCTGGCCTTGGACGTACATAGAATGAATCGCCGGTAGAAAATTTTACCTGGTAGAATAAATGCAGTTCATCCAATAAAGGATTGTAGAATGTATGATTGACTTCTTCCAGGGTGATCAATGCGTCTTTAGAACCGGGAAGAGTGACGGTATAAGAACCATTACGGAACATGCTGCCGTGTCCATCGTATTCGGCAATGACTTCATCACCCGATTTGATCTTACCCTTACTTACTTTGATTGTTTTTTGTGCAGAAGAAAAAATAGCCATGCATAGCAAGGCTGGTAGCAGTAAATTTTTCATTGATGAGGTGGTGTTGGTTAATGCGATGACAAAAATAGCAGGAAAATTGAAAGATCAAAACAGAAGCCTGAAATCAGTGATATATAAAAAATGTCAATTCAAAATTAAAAAGTCAAAAAAGGATTCACTGCAGTAGCGGCCCTTTTTTGACTTTTGACTTTTTAATTTTGAATTGACAATATTCTATTTCTTTAAGAAAAGCAACTGCCCATAATGATTCGCCAAATGATTGGTACGATTCAGTAACACATTTAACTTATTACGGTGTGGTTCTTTTTGGAAATCTTCTGCGGATACGGCGGTATGTTTTTCCAACCATTGATCAACCGTGTATTTATTAAAATGTTCCGCTAGTTTGCTATTAACTTCTGTCCATGCTTTTCTTAATTCAGCTACGGAAGGTTTTGGCAACCCTGACTTATCAGGATTCTTAATAAATACTTCTTCCAATTGCGGATATAATTTTTCTCCTAATCCATACATCGGAAAAAATCCATCATGTACGGCTGCGAGGTGACCGAGTAAGTAAGCGGCGCTGTTTCTATCCGGCGCCACTTCCTTCAATAATTCTTCGTCGGAAAAAGATTGAAATAATTTGTCGGCTCTGCCAATATAAGTATACCAGGCATCAAGCGACGATTTTAGCATTATCTGTTGCTGTGTCATCTTATTAGTTTGATTGTTTAAGATTTGAAGAAAGGTAAAACATCAAACTTTAATGATTGTTCGGAGAAGCGGAAAATTAAGAGTTATGAATCATGAATGGCCATTCATAACTCATAACTCTTAATTCTTAATTTCAGGGGTTTCCTATTCCGTTCGCAAACTCTTTATCGGATTCGCAATGGCTGCTTTAATAGCCTGGAAACTGACCGTTACCAACGCAATGAGGATTGCAATAACAGCTGCTGCGAGGAAGATCCACCAGCTGATCTGGATACGGTACTCATAACTTTTTAACCAGTCATTCATCATCCACCAGGCCAGAGGAAAGGCAACGAGACAAGCGATAGCTACAAGTTGTAAAAAGTCTTTTGATAACAAGGTAGTAATGCCCGAAACACTTGCGCCTAAAACTTTGCGGATCCCAATCTCTTTTATTCTTCTTTCGGCGGTATATGCAGCCAACCCAAACAGACCAAGACAGGAAATAATAATGGCCAATGCAGCAAATACTCTTGATAGCCGGCTGACGAGCATTTCACTTGAGAACATTTGGTTGAACTGGTCATCAACAAACCTGTATTGGAACGGATAAGCAGGATTATCTTTCTTCATCACTGCCGCTATCTTAGCTAATGCATCTTCAGGATTGCTTTTCGACTTTGCCCGCACATATAATAAATTACCTTCCTTTGGCATGTTATAAAAAACAACAGGCGACGATTGGCCGTACATATCTCCATAGACATAATCTTTTATTACACCTACTATATTCATATTAAATGATCCTATATCGGTTTGCCGTTCCAACCTTTTACCAATAGCGCTACCATTTCCCATTAATTTTTCCAATGATTGCGTAATGATCACATTCAGTGCCTGCGTGGAGTCTTTAGGCAGATGATTATTCCCAAATTCAACCACGTCGGTTGATTTAAAATCTCTTCCTTCCGTAATATGCATACCGGTTGTAGCCATATAATCGTTGCTGACCAATCGTTGCGAGATCACAATAACACTACCAGGATTTTTTCCCTGCCAGTTTATTGAAGTAGTATTGTTTCCTCCTGTTATGGCCGCATGATCAGCCAACGCTGCACTTTCTATTTCATTCGTATTCAATAGGTCCTGTTTGATAGCATCGAAATTCGTTACTACATCCTTCGAGGCATCCAGTTGAATAAGATTGTTTTTATTAAAACCAATATCCC
>JBDTPD010000556.1:0-3502 GCA_039932855.1 Chitinophagaceae bacterium
AAAAAACATCCCGCACAATGTATTGAACGCAAAACAACACTCGAAAGAAGCGCAGGTAATTGTTGAAGCAGGTTTAGCCAGCGCCGTTACAATTGCTACCAACATGGCCGGTCGTGGTACAGATATCAAGCTCGGACCTGGTGTGAAAGAAGCGGGTGGTTTGGCCATCATTGGTACAGAAAGACATGAGAGTCGTCGTGTCGATCGCCAGTTACGCGGTCGTGCCGGTCGTCAGGGAGATCCTGGTACTTCACAGTTCTATGTATCTCTCGAAGATGATCTGATGCGTATGTTCGGCAGTGAGCGTATCGCTGCATTGATGGATAGATTAGGTTACAAAGAAGGCGATGTGATCCAGCATAGCATGATCAGTAATAGTATTCAACGTGCGCAAAAGAAAGTAGAAGAAAACAACTTCGGTATCCGTAAACGTTTGCTTGAATATGATGATGTGATGAATAAACAACGGAATGTTGTTTATGGCAAACGTCAGCACGCTTTGTTTGGAGAACGTTTAGCACTGGATATTGATACAGCTTTCTCAGTAGTGGCAGAAAATCTTATCTCCCGCTTAAGAGAGCAGGAAGATTACCAGGCCTTTAAAATGGCATGTATCGTCAATTTCGGTTTAGATACACAAATAGAAGAAGAAGAATTTAAAAGAGGCGACCTCGGTACTGTTATCGATAAATTATACGCAGAAGCAACGAACACGTATAATGTTCGTAAAGAAGAGCTGAAGAAAAATGCTATCCCTGTTTTCAAAAATATACGTCTCACCCAGGGAAGTCACATTGAAAACGTAGTGGTTCCTTTTACTGATGGTAAAAAAGGGGTGAACGTACTGGCTTCATTGGATAAAACATTGAATTCAGGCGGAGCAGAATTAGCAGGTGCATTGGAAAGAACAATTACCTTACTCGTAATTGATGATGCATGGAAAGAACACCTGCGTGCAATGGATGATTTGAAACAAAGTGTTCAGACAGCTTACCTCGAGCAAAAAGATCCATTGGTAATTTATAAGATGGAAGCTTTTGAGCAGTTCAAGAATATGAGTGAAGAAGTGAACATGGATATTGTGTCCTTCCTTTCACACGCTTCGCTTCCTGCACAACAAGGCAGTGCTCCTGTTAAAGAAGGGCGGCAGGAAAAAACAGATTACAGTAAGATGAGAGCGAATAAAGAAGAGATCGATGCTGCTGGCCAGGATTATGCCGCTAATGAAAGAGATAAATATGAACCAGGTGGTGCTGATGTAGCGGTAAAGCAAGAACCTATTAAGGTAGCTCCGAAAATTGGCCGTAATGATCCTTGTCCTTGCGGAAGTGGGAAGAAGTATAAGCATTGCCATGGAAAAGAATCGTGAGAAATGTAAAATATAGAATGTAAAAGGTGATCAGTTTTAAGCTGATCACCTTTTACATTTTAGATTTTACATTATTTGATGTTATACTTATGCTTATATCTTTCATACAACTGAGTTTGTTTATTTTCCAAATTCACTTTTCTTCCCTGTATGAATGCTTCTGTAACGATACTGCTGCGCATATCAAAAATATCTCCTTTGCAAATGATGATGTTGGCATCTTTTCCAACTTCTATAGAACCAGTACGATCGTCGATACCTAATATTTTTGCTGCATTCAGCGTTGTTGCTTTCAGTGCTTCTTCTTTGTCTAATCCATACGCAATAGATGTACCGGCATTGAAAGGAAGATTGCGCTGTCTCGAATTTTCGTCATCGTCATTCAATGCAAATAGTACTCCTGCTTTTTGTAACATTGCTGGTGTCTTGTAAGGCTGATCGATATCATCATCTTCTGCTGTTGGCAGATTATGTTCCTGGTTGAGAATTACAGCAATATTATTTTGCTTTAACAGATCAGCGATCTGCCAGCTATCACTACCCCCTACAATGACTACATCAAAACCGAACTCTTTTGCAAAATCAATCGCGATCAACATTTGCTTAACGATATTACACGCTACAAAGAATTTTTCTTTTTTCTCAAATAATGGACGAAGGCCTTCAAACTTCAGGTTGGTTTCTTTGTGTGTCGTTTCTGCGAGATATGCTTTTGCCTGGCGGAAAAAATCTTTCACCTCTTCAATTCTTTCGAGGGCTTGCTTAACCGGATCTTCTACCTGCTGTTGACGGAAGCCACCACCACCGCCACCGCCAAAACGCGGACGTGGTAATAAATTCGGCATATTGAAATGAACACCTACATCATTTTTATAGGCAGCATCTTCAGGACCCCATGCATCTACCTGCACCACGCTCGATATACCAGGAAGGAGACCACCTTGAGGTACTACATTCGCTAATAAAATCCCATTCGCTCTTAACGTACCAGTGATCTTTGAGTCTGCATTGTAGGCAGAGATGGATTTTACGCTGGTATTGTATTCACCTATCTCCTCATAGTCATTACTTCCTTTGACTGCATTTCCTCCAATCTCTTTAATACCTAATTGAGAAGAGGTAATGATCAGACCGGGATATACATTCTTACCCGTTGCATCGAAAACTTTCGCGTTATCAGCAGGTATAGCAATATTGGTTCCTACTTCCACGATCTTACCATTGTTTACCTTAATTGTACCATTATTAATTATCTGTCCATTGCCGACATGGATAGTTGCATTTTTAATAAATAATAATCCTTTGTATTCAGGCGCCGGGTATACATCGTCCTGCGCATACAAAGTAGCCGTGATTGAAAAGGTCAGTATATAAAATAATATCTTTTTCATTGTTGAGAGGTTTACTGGTTGCTAATTGATTCATCATCTCCGTCTACAGTTAGAAGACCGGTTGCATGGCCATGGTCATTACAGGTAAGAACTACCTGGTAACTTGGTCTTGCCGGAGTAGTGCTGCCCGGATTCGTTCTGCCTTCTGTGATCATCTTTTGTATTAACCTGTTTCGTTCTGCTACAATTTGTTTGCGCATTTCTTTATCTTTTGCGCGATCAAAATATACAGTGCCATCAACAATAGTGTAAAGCGACATAGCATAAATGCTCAACGGATTATCGCTCCACAAAACCAGGTCAGCATCTTTACCAACTTTGATACTTCCTACTTTATCCTCAACATGCAATGCTTTTGCAGGATTCAACGTAACCATTTTAAATGCATCTTCTTCGCTCATACCGCCATACTTTACGCTCTTGGCTGCTTCCTGATTGAGACGACGCGCCATTTCTGCATCATCCGAATTGATACATACATTCAAACCAACTGCGGTCATGATAGCAGCGTTATACGCAATCGCATCCTGTACTTCCAGCTTATACGCCCACCAGTCGGAGAACGTAGAAGCATTAGCACCATGTTCCTTCATTTTGTCTGCTACTTTATATCCTTCAAGTATGTGCGTGAATGTATTGACACGGAAACCAAATTTCTCTGCCACTCTCATAGTATAAGTGATCTCAGGTTGTACATAAGAGTGACAAGTGATAAATCTTTTCTTATTCATGATCTCTACCA
>JBDTPD010000557.1:0-3488 GCA_039932855.1 Chitinophagaceae bacterium
CTATCAGAATGTCACGTTCAATAAGACCGCTAATACAGCTGTGACCAATGATGGATTATTCAAAGTACCACCTTGTGTGCAGGATGTAGTGAGTGCTGTATTCTATGCTCGCAATATCGATTTCTCCAAACTTCGTGTCAATGATAAGATCGCATTCTCAATGTTCCTTGACAATGAAGTAAACGAAATGTATATCCGCTATCTCGGCCGGGAAACGATCAAGACCAAGTTTGGAAAATTCAATGCTATTAAATTCAAACCATTACTGATCAAAGGCACTGTGTTCGATGGGGGTGAAAAAATGACGGTATGGGTGACTGATGATGCCAATCACATTCCTGTTCGTATAGAAAGTCCTATCGTAGTCGGCAAGGTGAAGATCGATATGATGAGTTATGAAAATCTGCGGTATCCGATGGATGCGCTGATCAGAAGAAGATAAATTGTCTGAACGGGGATTTGGATGGATTAAAAGGATTTTTAGGATAATAAGAAAGATACTATAATGTAAGAAGCCTCATGATATTCATGAGGCTTCTTTATTTCCTAAAAATCCTTTTAATCCACCCAAATCCCGGTTCAGACGATTTCCTCCAACTTAAAGAATTCCCCCGCCCTCACCCCTCTCTCCGTCTGTTGCAACCTGCAACATTCATATTGCGGATCGTGTTCAAAGAAAAGAATATAATCCTGTTCAGCTGCTTCGCGGAGAAAAGCTGTCTTTTCATTTAATGTGGTCAGCGGAAACATATCATAGCCCATGATGTAAGGAAGCGGAATATGTCCCTGTGAAGGAAGCAGGTCCGCTGCATACACGATTGTTTTGTCTTTGTATTTTATTTGTGGCAACATCATCGCTTCGGTATGTCCATCCACAAAACGAACTGATACATTCGTAGTAAAAGAAGTTTCTCCTAATTTATCTTTCGTGCCTTTGCTGACATCTATAAATTTTAATTGACCACTTTCCTGTATAGGGAGAATATTTTCTTTTAAGAACGAAGCTTTCTCGCGTGCATTTGGTTTTACTGCCCATTCCCAATGATCTTTATTGCTCCAGAAATTTGCATTCCTAAAAGCAGGAACCAGTTTATCTCCTTCGCGTGCAATGCTGCCACCACAATGATCAAAATGTAAATGCGTCAGAAAAACATCGGTGATATCATTACGGTTGAATCCATATTTCTTTAATGATTTATCCAGTGAGTCATCCCTATTAAGATAATAATGGCCGAAGAATTTCGCATCCTGTTTATCACCCATTCCGTTATCGATCAGTATTAAGCGATCATCATCTTCGATCAGCATAGAACGAAGCGCCCAGTTGCACATATTATTATCATCAGCCGGATTAATCTTGTTCCAGATACTCTTTGGTACTACGCCGAACATGGCGCCGCCGTCGAGTTTGAAATAACCGGTATTGATTGAGTAGAGTTTCATTTTGTAAAATTAAGTATCGGGGAATAAGAAATGAGAAATAAGGAATAAGAAATTAGAAAGTGAGAGAATGCTACCACTTTCTAATTTCTTATTCCTTATTTCTCATTTCTTATTTGCTTGCTAGTTGCTTCTGTTTATGCAGCGCACTATACAACCATAAAAAACCAATAGCAAAGAAAGCGATCAGTGATACTACCGAATTTTTCATGCTACCAGTGAGTTCTTCTATATAACCAAAGCTAAGCATACCGATAACGATAGCTATTTTTTCTGTCAGGTCATAATAACTAAAGTAGGAGGCTGTATCTTTTGTTTCCGGCATTAATTTAGAATAAGTAGAACGGCTCAATGATTGAATACCACCCATCACCAATCCTACTGCCAATGCTAATACATAAAAACTGTATTCGATCGGCGTTTGCTGAGGAGCCAGTTCTTTTTCTAATGCTTCCAATTTAGGACTTGTAGTTACAGGCTGATCAGGTAATCTTTTAAGGTATTCTTTCTCTGCCAATATTTTTTCATGCAATGGCTGTAATGGTTCCGCGGCAGTTGCAGTACGATATGCAGCGAGACAAATAACTATCCATAAAACAATTACCCCCATCAGCACTTTCAGGTTGCCAAAGCGGGCAGATAAGCGGCTCATTACAATAGCGCCTATAATTGCTACCAGTTGTATAAGCACGACTGTAATGATCAGCTTTTTATCTTCCAGGTGCAATAGTTTACTGCCAAACAAAGTGGCTGCCAGCATAACAGTTTGTACACCCATGCTATAAAAAAAGAATGCACGGAGAAATCTTTTTAGGACCGGCATTTTTTTTATTTCATTAAAAACTTTTTTCACTTCTACAAAACCATCACGCAGTACATTTCCTTTTACTCTTTCTTTTCTTACAACAGCTGGTAATCGTTTAAAAGTGATCTGGGCAAAACTGATCCACCAGATACCCACTAATAAGAAAGTAATTTGCGAAGCGCGTCCTTCCTGTCCTGTCATGATTAATACCAATGCAAAACCAATCAGCTGCATCAACACACTACCAACATAACCGAATGAAAACCCTTTGGCACTGATCCTGTCCCTGTCTTCCGGGGCCGCGATCTCTGGCAGATAAGCATTATAAAAAACAAGACTACCAACAAAACCCATTGACGCAAGCATGAAGCAGGCAACACCTAACCAAAGATTATTCTTATCAAAAAAGAATAGCATGCTACACCCTAAGGCACCCATGTAACAAAAGAAGCGCATGAAATTCTTCTTATTACCTCTTGTATCGGCGATAGAAGTAAGTATAGGATATAAAAGAGAAATGAAGAGGTAAGCGACAGCTAATGTATAATCATATAGAGAAGAGTTCACGAATTTTCGGCCAAGGAACTCAACGATATCACTGCCATCGGCATTTTTAGTAACAGCAATGAAATAGATCGGGAAAAAAGTGGTGGTGATAACCAGGTTATAAACAGAATTGGCCCAATCATACATGGCCCATCCGTTTATTATTTTTTTGGAAGCTGTTTGCATGGCAGCAATGTTTGGTTTTAAAGAAAGCTATTAGCCTTTAGCTGTTAGCTATTAGTTTTCAAACAAAAATTAATTTATAGAACAACTTATTTAAGGCCTAAAAACTTATAGCTAAAAGCTAATAGCTTATATAATTCCTGAGAATATTAAAATCAACAAAATAATTCCCGCAATGATCCTGTACCAGCCAAATACTTTGAACCCGTATACTTTCAGGTAGTTGATAAAAAAGCGAATGGCTAATATGGCGACGATAAATGCCAGCAGGTTACCGGTAAAAAAAGCAATCTTGTGATCACTTGATTCAAGAATGATCTCGTATCCTTTTCTTTTAATAAGACTGGTACCACCTTCATTCCAGTCTTTTAAAAATAACGAATGAAAGGTAGCTGCAAACATGGTTGGTACAGCAAGAAAAAATGAAAATTCAGCAGCGAGGTAACGCGTGAATTTTTGTTGCATACCACCAATGATCGAAGCGGCGCTACGGCTTACACCCGGGATCATGGCA
>JBDTPD010000558.1:0-3488 GCA_039932855.1 Chitinophagaceae bacterium
CCTCTGTCATTTCTATCATTTCTTCTTCCGCCTCCACCTCCGCCACCGCCGTTGTTGCGATGTTGGAATTTGCCGCGTTGTTTACCATAGCCACCACGATCGCGATCGCGGTTCTCCTGTGGACGGAACGCCTTTACATAAGGAGTATTGGTAAAGGTCAGCTGACCGTCGGTAATGCTGCTCAGTTCATTTTGAATAGCATCATCATGCATGATCTCTTTGTGCCAGTTATTATACGCCAGCTTCATATAATAAGCGATGGCATTAGCAAAACCTGCACGTTTATCAGGATCTTCTTCTTTCAATGCTTTCTTGATAACGATCTCCAGATTTTTTCCGAGATGGGAATGTTTTGGATGGCGTTTTGGATAAGGAAGCGGCTTTGGTCTTTCGCTTAATGATTCCCTGGTAGGAATCGGGTAAGGCGATTTTACATCCAGTTTAAAGTTAGAAACGAGAAACAGATGGTCCCAAAGCTTATGACGAAAATCTTCGACATTTTTAAGATGTGGATTCAGGAAGCCCATCAGTTCAATGACAGCATACGCATTGCGCTGGCGTCTTTCAGGGTCCTCGATGGTCAGCAGGTGCTCGATCATTTTCTGCACATGACGACCATATTCACTCATTATGAGATGGTTTCTTGTAGTATTATATTCCATAAAATAAAAAAACTGAAACAAATGTAAGAAAGAAAAGGCTAAAGCCCGAATGTTGAGAATTGAAGGAGAGAAGTCCTTCTTTCTGCGGTGAAGGTAGTAAAAAAAGAAAGGGGCCCCGAACCAAGGCCCCTTTTACAAGCCACCATCCTCTTCCACCTAAGAGGTCATTTAATAATAAGTTGATTGACGTAAGACGCCTGGCTTTGTTGATCGGTAAGCCTTAACCAGTAAATGCCACCCGGTAATGTTCCTAGCTGCACATAAGAGGAACCACTTGTCACAATATCTTTAGCCACAACAGACTGGCCCTGCGAATTAAAAATTTGAATATTAAAATGTCCGACTGATGTATTATCAAATTTAATACCAACTATGCCCGTTGAGGGGTTAGGATATAGAGAAAACTTTGGAGAACCGGAGTTTCCCAGCGTCACGTGCATAATATTACTATAGCGAACATACCCATTTGAATAAACCTGCCTTATTCTGAAGTAATAACGACCGGATTCACCGTTAGGAGCTGTAAAAAGATATTGATATGCCTCATCTGTCATTTTTTTATCAAATGTTGCAATACTGGTGAAATATCCACCTGTTCTGCTCATTTCTATTTCATAATGATAGTTTGCATACGGATCATCGTACCCGGTCCATTTCAATTCTGCTTTTGAATCCGATATTTTATTAAGATTAAATGTGCGCACGTTCAACGGCAGAACAACTGCGGGGCATGTACAATATTCAAAATGGAAATTTACAAATGCTGATGTCAATACCAGGTTACTACTGCTACCCCCGGTAATAAAGGCGCCTGTTGATACATCGATTGCATAGTCATAGGTAAGACTATCGCTTCCGTAAAACTGTGCAATGGTAGCTGAGTCGTTAAGTGTACGACAAAGTTGTGCATTCAGGATAGTATCATGCGCCTGCGAATAAAAATCGGTACCGGCTCCAGGAATACCATCATAAGGGCTGAGTGGAAACGGACCATAACTTTGATTGACAGTATTGGACAATGGCGTTACTAAACCCGGTCCACGTATTGTATCCGTTCTTATATAATTGAATGTACCTGTCTGTGCTGAGTTTGAAAAGTTTTGCATCGCCAATGAATCAATAACACCAGTGATCGTAATACAAAGTTTAACGCAGGTCACCATTCCATTCTGCGGATCGAATTGCGGGAATTTTACCTGTAATGAAGTAAGACCTGTTGCAAACCGGATAGTCGTATCATATGCAGTTCCTCCCTGCGGAGATCCATCAGGACATGTTTGTGAATTACCCGTATGAGAAAGTAAAACAAACAGGAAAAGTGGCAGTAGTGATTTATAGAAATGCGTGTATATATGTCTCATAGGCTATTGGTGTAAGGATAAATAATATTGGATTCCACTTATTTCCTTCATAAAGGTAGCCACGCATTCAGGCTGAGACAATTGTATTACTGCCCAATTTTATATACAGTAATAAACGAATATCCACAGAAGTATTACATAGTGAATTTTCAGATCAGCATTAAAAAACAAGGTCGGAATAAAAGAAGAATATCTTAGTAAAAAAAGCATGGTATTTTCGTTCTTTAACGCTTTTCAGTCTTCAGTTGGCAGCTAACAGTCAGCAGTTATTAACAGTTTGCAATCTGATCGTATCCGGCAGATACGTAGATTACCCTACTGAGAATTGCCAACTGTCAACTGAAGACTGAGTACTGGTTACTGAAAAATGCTATTGCAGAAAAATGAAAATCGCCGTCAATACCAGATTTTTACTAAGCGACCACCTTGAAGGAGTAGGATATTTCATGTATGAAGTATTCAACAGAATCACGCAACAGTACCCGATGCATGAGTTCATTTTCATTTTTGATCGCCCCTACGACAATAAATTTGTTTTTGGTAAAAATGTAACACCAGTTGTAGCCGGACCAGCGGCACGACATCCTGTATTGTGGAAATGGTGGTATGATGTAAAGGTGCCGGCGGTTTTGAAAAAATATAAAGCGGATGTATTTGTATCAGCTGATTGTTTTTGCTCATTAAAAACAAAAACACCACAATGCCTGGTCATGCATGATCTTTCCTTTTTGCATTTTCCTTCTTTTGTCAAGAAATCGCATTTGCTTTATTTAAAAAGATATACGCCACGTTTTTTAAAAAAGGCAACATCAATCGCTACAGTGTCCGCATTTTCCAAAAAAGATATCACAGCCAGCTATAAAATAAATCCAGATAAAATTGATATAGTATACAGCGCTGCGAAAAATATCTTCGGTCCAATTAATGAACAAGAAAAAGAAGCTATTCGTGAAAAATATACCGATGGGCATCAATTCTTTTTATATACCGGCGCTATTCATCCACGAAAAAATTTAATGAACCTGCTGAAAGCATTTTCATTATTTAAAAAAAGACAGCAAAGTAACTGGAAGCTGGTATTAGCAGGACGACTTGCCTGGAAATACAATCGTTTCCTGGAAAGTTTGAAAACATACAAGTACCGCGACGATGTAATCCTTACCGGCTATGTTGAAGAAAATGAGTTGGTAAAAATAACTGGTGCGGCTTATGCTATGGTTTATCCATCGTTATGGGAAGGTTTTGGTGTACCGGTATTGGAAGCTATGAAATGTAATGTGCCGGTGATCACTTCTGCTGATTCTGCGATGCAGGAAATTGCCGGCGATGAAGGCGCCGTAACTCTGGAAGGCCGAGATAATGTCGAGCGTCTGTTCATGCGAATGGCCGGGCTTGATGGTACCGCCGTAAATCATCAGCGCCGGACGGTTCAAGCGGCCCATGGCAATGATGCAACCGGGCATGT
>JBDTPD010000559.1:0-3473 GCA_039932855.1 Chitinophagaceae bacterium
CTTTTACCGGCGTACTCGTTACCGATGTACTTAATGTAAAAATGAGTGGCACCACTACTTTCTTCGATGGTACAAACGTATTGACAGGTCGCGCATTGGCTGATGATGTGATCGATACAGAATTGCTGCTGATCTTCGGTGGTGGCGCTGGTACATCTAACCCCGGTCTCACAAAAGATAATGTGAATGCAAATGATAAGGCGTTTTTAACAACGTTCCCTTACCTCGCAACACCATTCTAAATTTCTCTCTGATAGATTCCCGGGCTCTTCACATAAATTATTATTGAAGGGCCCTTTTTATTTTCTTCTGTGAAATGCTCACTAACTATGTTACCAGGCACATCAAATAAAAAATATTTCCTGTTTCGTATCATCTTTATCTTTTTCTTAGTGATGATAGCGAATAATGTTTTTGCGCATGTGGTGGTAACCGATCTGGAAGAAATGTCTGCTACTGATTCGGCTGCACTTTACCTGAAACTGGGCTATAAGCATATTCTCCCGCTGGGACTCGATCATATTCTCTTTGTGTTGAGTTTATTTCTGCTGAGTCCGAAATTAAAACCGGTACTCTGGCAATCGCTCACCTTTACCGTAGCACACTCTGTTACATTAGGACTAGCGATGTATAAGGTCATCAATGTGCCGGCTAATATCGTTGAACCGCTGATTGCTTTATCTATCATGTTTGTTGCGCTGGAAAATGTTTTCTCGCAAAAATTAAAACCTTCACGACTGATCGTTGTATTCATATTTGGACTGGTGCATGGAATGGGTTTTGCCAGTGCACTCAGTAGTCTTGGCTTGCCTGCTAATTCTTATTTCACCTCTTTAATCATGTTTAATGTTGGGGTTGAATTGGGACAGTTAACCGTGATACTCGCTGCTTTCTTTTTATTTGGCAAATGGTTTGGAAAAAAGCCCTGGTACCATCGTTATATCGTTACTCCACTTTCACTTGTTATCGCTGCTATCGCACTTTATTGGGTGATTGAGCGGATAGTTTAGAATTATGAGTTATGAATACTGCGTAATATCTACCCCACATTCATAATTCATAACTCATAATTTAAAATGGTCTCTTAAAACCTATTCAGCCCATATTTCGTATCTAAGTAAAACAATTTTGAAAAATCTCCTTTGGGTACTGATCCCTGCTATCTTATTCTCCTGCAAGCATACTGATGACAAGATTGTTGACCAGGTATTTGCCGATAGCCTGGTAAATCATTATACAAGTCCTGCTACAGAAGTGGCAGCCAATGGCAACCTGTTATTCTGGAAAAAAAGATTAGATAGTATACCTGATAATTTTGTCAATGCTCCTGAGTATGCGTCTGCTTTGGTGTCCAGTTTTCGTTTGCATGGTTCGATTGCTGATCTGTTGAAGGCTGATAGTCTTTATGCAAAAGCAAACGAAGCAAACCAGGGAAAAGAGCCGGGTATTTTTCGTACCATGGCTTCGCTGGCTATGCTGCAGCATCAATTCATTCGTACAGATCAATTTTTAAAGAAAGCATTGGAGATCGAAGGGCTTAGTATGCCAAATGCGTTTCTTGAATTTGACCTTGCTTTCGAGCGCGGCGAGTATCAAAGGGCAAAAAAATTATTGCCTTCTTTGAAAGCAGCTAATGAATACGGCTATCTTTTCAGAAAGGCAAAATATGAGCATTATAGCGGTTCGCTTGATACAGCTATTGACTGTATGGTAAAAGCTGCACAAAAAATGGATGGAAATATTTACCTGCAGCAAGCTGCTTATTCCAATGCAGCTGATCTTTATATTCACAAAGGTGATCTGCAAAGTGCGTATGATCTATATAAAAAGAGTTTGCTGATCAGTCCAACAGATATGCATAGCATGACAGGTTTAGGGTGGATCGCATTGGTGCATGATAAAAATGATTCGCTGGCAGAACGTATTTTCAAATTCGTACAATTACATAGCCAGGCTCCGGATATTTTATTAAAACTTGAACAACTTGAAGAGGCCAGAGGCAATACCGCCATGCAAAAGCAATATGCAGAAGCGTTTGCCAAAAAGGCTGGTGATAGTGTATATGGAAGAATGTACAGTAAATACCTGATCGATCTTTATACGAGCATACTGGCTCAACCTGCAAAAGCAGTTGAATTATCTGCTGCAGAATTAAACAATCGTCCTACTGCACAGATATACGCCTGGTATGCATGGAGTTTGTATTGTAATAATGAAAAGGATAAAGCATATACTATCTACAAAGGGCAAGTCTCTGGAAAACCACTGGAAGGTCCTGAATTATATTATATGGGTAAACTGATGCAGGGACTCGATAAAGGATATAATGCCCGGCAATTTTTCAAAGCAGCTGATAAGAACAGGTATGATCTTAGTCCGGGACAGCAGCGCGACCTGGCGAAAAATCTTGAATAATATTCAGTTGAGAATTATGAGTTATGAATTATGAATGTGGCGTGAATATTACGCAATATTCATAATTCATAACTCATAATTCTTAATTGAATGCTTAATGTTTCTTACCAAATGCCATCTCCCCAGCCCTGATCGCTACAGATAAATCATTTTCTTTTGGTGGAATAGGACAATTGTATTTCCCCGTCACATACGCGCAGTAGGGGTTGTATGCTTTATTAAAATCGATGGTAACCGTATTGTTGACAATGTCATTTGTAGTAAGATCGATATATCTTCCGTTACCATAGGTTTCGTTTCCGGAAGTAAGATCAGTGAAAGGGAGGAAAAGATATTCTTTGTATTGCGTAACATTCATGAGGTCCTTTGACTGATAAATGTTTAAGGTAACGGCTGTATCATTAATAGAAAAATGTAAGGTGCCGTAAACACGATTGAAACTTTGCGTTGATCCCGATGTTTCCATGCCGAACCATTTGCTGTCATTTACCTTATCAAACTTTGCCTTAATCACATATTTTTCATTCACAGGATAAAAGTGTAATAATTTTTTATCATCACCAGTCACTACTTCATGATTCTTTACATAATTGGAAATGTATTTCTGCATAGAGTCCTTGTAAACATTCTGCCCAAATGATAACTGGCAGACAAGCAGCAACGAAAAAATAAACAGATTCGATTTCATACCCGGATAAATAATTGTTATTTTAATGGTAAATGAACCTCAGCCATCATACAGCGGGCGCTACCACCGCCATTAGTTTCAATGGTAGTCAATGATGAATGAACGATGGGGTTAAAACTGGTCAAAATTTTAACCTGCTCAGGTGTCAGTGATTCAAAAGCCTGGCTGGACATGACCAATAATTTTTCTCCATCTTTATTTTCTATTTGCAGCATGTTGCCGGCAAAATGATTCATCTGGTCAAGTGAAATGGTAATGATCGTCTTTCCTGATTTGGTAATGACTGCTTCTACGTTTTGACGTTGCTTTTCATCTTTTATTGAATCAAGGCAGATGACTACATAGCGGTCGCCCACACACATCATCACAT
>JBDTPD010000560.1:0-3469 GCA_039932855.1 Chitinophagaceae bacterium
ATTAACGCCACTCTATCATTATTTATCACAACCGGAAGTAACGGAAGCTGAAGCCAGCGAACGGTTTGTTGATATGATCAATTATACTGGTTGCCCCGGCTATATCGTTCACCTTACCTGCGAAGGCGCCTTGAATGCGGTACGTAATGCTACTAAAAGAAATCAAAAAGTATTTGTCGAGACCTGTATACAATATTTGATACTGGATGCATCGTTGTATGAAAAGAATTTCGAAGGTGCGAAATGGGTAATGAGTCCGCCATTGAGAGAAAAGAAAGATCAGGCTACATTATGGGCGGGTATCAACCAGGGATTGGTACAGGTAGTAGCTACGGATCATTGTCCGTTTAAGTGGGAACAGAAACTGATGGGGAAAGATGATTTTTCTAAAATCCCGAATGGACATCCTGCTATCGAGAACAGAATGGAACTACTATACAGTGAAGGAGTGAATAAAGGAAAGATCACGCTGAATAAATATGTAGAAGTGGCTTGTACAAATCCGGCAAAGATCTTTGGTATGTTTCCACGCAAGGGAACAATTGCTATTGGCACTGATGCGGACATTGTCATTTTTGATCCGAATGAAAAACATACGTTATCTGCAAAGACGCATCACATGAATGTTGATTATTCAGGGTATGAAGGTTGGGAGGTGACTGGCAAAGTCAAAACAGTTTTACTTCGCGGAAAGATTGCGATTGATAATAATGAATGTTTTATTAAGAAAGGCTACGGCCAATTTATAAAAAGGAAAAAAGTTGAAGGAAAAATTTAATACCCCACGCAAAGCCGCCAGGAAGCGCGCAAAGCTGCAAAGACTCTTTGCGCCTTCGCGAAACCTTAGCGTCTTTGCGTGAAACAAAACAAACTACACTATGCCACGTATTGTAAAATCAGGATTAATTCAAATGAGTTTACCTAAATCAGAAGGTGAAGGCTCAATCGAAGAAATTAAGGAAGCAATGGTGCAGAAACATATTCCATTGATCGAGGAAGCAGGAAAGAAAGGTGTACAGATCCTTTGCTTCCAGGAAATATTCAATACCCCCTATTTCTGTCCGGGTCAGGATAAGGCCTGGTATGAATCGGCTGAGACAGTACCCGGCCCTACCATTGAAAGAATGCAGGCCTATGCAAAGAAATACAGCATGGTGATGATCGTACCTGTTTATGAAAAAGAACAAGCCGGTGTGTTATATAATACTGCTGCAGTGATCGATGCAGACGGGAGTTATTTAGGAAAATATCGCAAGAATCATATTCCGCATACATCTGGTTTCTGGGAAAAGTTTTTCTTTAAACCCGGCAATCTTGGTTATCCTGTTTTTCAAACACGCTACGCAAAAGTGGGTGTATACATTTGTTATGATCGTCACTTCCCTGATGGTGCAAGAATACTAGGGTTGAATGGTGCTGAGATCGTATACAATCCTTCAGCAACTGTTGCTGGCTTATCACAATACTTGTGGAAACTGGAACAACCGGCACATGCAGCTGCCAATGGATACTTCATGGGATGTATCAATCGCGTTGGTACAGAAAAACCCTGGAACCTCGGTAAGTTTTATGGCTCATCTTATTTCGTTGATCCGCGCGGACAAATATTTGCACAGGCAAGTGAGGATAATGATGAATTGTTGATTGCTGATTTTGACCTGGATAAAATTGAAGAGGTAAGAAATGTGTGGCAGTTTTTCAGAGATAGAAGACCAGAAACTTATGGAAAGTTAGTTGAGCTATAATACAGGAACACAGATGACACGGATGGAAGGGATTTGCACGGATTTTATCCCTTAATAAAAATCCGTGAAGATCTGTTTGATCCGTGTTCAAAAAACATTTTAAATGGGAATTGAAAACAACAGATTAACAAATGAGCAATACGCTCAGAACTTCAGCGACATTCATCCGCCGTTTGAGAATAAGACGGCGGCGCAGGTGGAAGCCAATCGTTGTTTGTTTTGCTATGATGCCCCATGCACTAAATCCTGTCCTACCGGGATTGATGTTCCCAAATTCATTAAACAAATTTCTACAGATAATATAAAAGGATCGGCGCATACCATTTTCATTTCAAATATCATGGGCGCTGGTTGTTCAAAGGTGTGCCCGGTAGAGAAATTATGCGAGGGCGCTTGTGTATACAACCTACTCGAAGAAGAAGCAATTCCTATCGCGAAGTTGCAACGGTACTCGACCGAACAAGCGATGGAAAATAAATGGAAGCTATTCGAGCGCAAACCATCGACCGGAAAAAAAGTAGCGATCGTTGGTGCCGGACCAGCCGGATTAAGTTGCGCACACGTATTAAGCCGCGAAGGAGTAGACGTAACGATCTATGAAAAAGAAAGCAAAGGTGGCGGACTGATGACCTATGGCATCGCTGCATATAAGGTAACGCCACAGTTTTGTGAGGATGAAGTAAACTATATCACTTCTATTGGAGGAATTGATATAAAATATAACCAGGAATTAGGTAAACATATTTCGCTGGATGAATTGCAAAAGAATTACGATGCTGTTTACCTCGGCATTGGCGTAGGTGTAGCGAGGCAGTTGGATATTCCTGGTGAAGAACTCGATGGTGTGGTAGATGCGATCGAATTTATTTATGCATTACGAGATAAGGGCTATCCGGCTATACCTGTTGGTGATAAAGTAGCTGTGATAGGAATGGGTATGACAGCAATCGATGCTGCCACACAAGCAAAACGATTAGGGGCAAAAGAAGTGACACTGGTGTATAGAAGAACCGAAGCAGAGAAACCTTGTACCGATGTAGAATTAAATATTGCAAAACTGGATGGCTGTGAGATCATCTGGTTAGCAGCGCCAAAAGAAATAAAAGGCATAAATGGAAAAATATCAAAACTGATTTGTAGTGTGATGAAACTTGGCGAGCCGGATGCGAGTGGTCGCTACTCTCCTGTTGATACCGGTGAAACATTTACGCTGGACGTAGATATGGTGATCAAAGCGGCGGGACAGGTTCCGTTTGAAGAGTTGGTGAATTCATTAAAGCTTCAACATTCAAAAGGGAAAATCTCTATCAATGATAATACATCAACAAATATTGCTGGTGTATTTGCTGGCGGTGATGCAGTGAATGGTGGCAAGGAAGTAGTAGATGCGGCACAAGCAGGAAAAGATGGAGCAGCAGCGATCATTAAATACATAGGAATTCAGAATTATGAATTATGAATGTCGTAAATCTATAATACTCTTTCTTTAAAAGACTTTCATTCATAATTCTAAATTCATAATTTTAAAATGTTCATCTTATAATTAAAGCATCATGGCAGATATCAGTGCAAACTTCCTCGGCATAAAATCGCCCAATCCTTTTTGGTTGGCGAGTGCCCCTCCTACTGATAAAAAATACAATGTGCTTCGTGCATTCGAAGCCGGCTGGGGCGGTGTGGTCTGGAAGACATTGGGATCGCAGGTGAAGAATGTATCATCACGC
>JBDTPD010000561.1:0-3468 GCA_039932855.1 Chitinophagaceae bacterium
ATAGCTGTTAGAGTCTTTAATGTGAATTGAACTATTATTTTGTTTCTTCAATCCATTTGGTCGAAGCTAATGGCTAATTGCTAACAGCTAGCAGCTTCTCTCTTTCTTTCTTATCTTCTCCTACTCATATCAACTAATTTATCTTTCGCTTTAATGATCTCCGCGCCGGCCATCAGGAAAGCACCGAGTCCATGTGTGTCATTCAATTCAGTGGGACGTGTATAATAATAGCGGATATCTTCTTCAATAGAGGTGCCGATACAAATATCCGGTACCTGGCCATCGGCAGTTACTTTTTTGGCCAATGCTTCCCATCCATTTTGTGCAATAGAAATAAACCGCTGTGGTATCCATCCTTCATTGACAGCTTTGGCAACAGTGTAAACAAACATCGCTGTCACAGAAGATTCAAGATATGAATCAGGTCTGTCAAGTACCTGGTGCCATAGACCACCCGGATCCTGGTAGCGGGAGAAGCCAACAATCTGGCGCAATAATAATTTGATCAGCTCGGGACGTTTGGGATGATTAGCTGGTAAATTATTCAATAACTCAGCCTGTGCTACAGCTACCCAGCCATTACAACGGCCCCAGCGTGCTACGCCATTCATATTTTCATCATTATAAAAACAATGGAAATATAAACCTGTAGTGGAATCATAAATGTAACGGTTAAAATTTTCTACCTGTTTAATAGCAAAATCAAAATACTTGTTATCTCCGGTGAGTTTACCCATGCGCGCGAGATATGGAACACTCATATATAAGTCATCGGCCCAGAGTGTCATTTTTCTCGGGCCATTCCTTGCTAATGTTCCGTCGGTGAATTTTACCTGCTGATTGATGATATAGTCACCTACCCGTTGCAGGTAAGCAAGGTAATCGGCGCGTTTATCCAATGCGTAGACATCCAGTAAGCCGGCTGCCATCGAACCGCAATCATCCAATGAACCGATGCGAAAGACAGGACGGTATTCAATGTTTTGCCTGCCTGCATCAAATTGTTTTTTAAAATAATCCAGGTTGCTGAAAATGAAATTGAAATTCTTTTTAGAATAGTCTGCATATTTTGTATCGTTCAATACGGAAGATAAACGCAGCATACCTACGGTCATTACGCCATTGACGTATTGCCATTTATTGAACTTGCTTTCCGCTTTTACATTCACGGAAGTGTCCCTGCCGGTGGTAGCGGCAAATTTTTCATTCGTTTTTGTATTGACAAACTGGAAGCTGGTGGTTTCGATGATATGGTTAGCAACCCGTCTTGTTACTTCTTCTGTATTTATTTGTCCAAATACATTGGTAGAAAGAAAAGTTATTGCTAAAAAGAAATATTTCATGCTGGCTTATTTATATTTTGAAACATTCTATGAGAAATTATGAATTATGAATTAAGAATCATAGGAAACCCATTCATAACTCATAATTCATAATTTTTCAGGTTAAACATAGAGCATACTCAACGCTTTTTATTTTTCCTTGCTTTTAATTGTGCAAAATAAAGTGATGCAGGTTGCAGATCTTTTTGATTCTGTCCTTCCCATTCGCCATCAGGTCTGCCTGGTAAGCGACCGTCATATTTTTCACCTTTTAACCCGATACAATAATTTTTACCAGAGGCCCATGGACTTTGCACTGCCGCTCTTTTCACTGTACAGTTCCAGGCTATTTGCGTTACACCCGACCAGCCATGACCGCTTCCCCAGTTTCCCCTGTCCTGTATATTGATCTCTCCGTCTGTTATAATATTATCATACAATGTGCCCATTGACCAACGATGGTGAGGACCGATATCGGCATGTGTTTTTGTAGCCGAGCAATTCACAAACACATTCGGTCCGCAAACTTTAGCCCCGGTGACAAAATCATGTCTTCCATCCGATGTAGTGCAATTGATAAAGAGGTTGAGCTGACCATTATTGCAAAATGAATAACGGCGACCACCAGTAATGATTGATTTATGATCAAAGCATCTTGAATCCGATACCGTAATATTTTTCGCAAGTGCGCCGAGATTTACGCAAGAATAACCAAAATAACGCGCTGTTACATTCTTTACCCATCCATTTTCTATTTTATCGAACGACACCGCATCCCATGCATGATTTTCCGCCGTATCTGATTCATATTGCGATTCACAATAAATATTTTCAATACCAACCTTTGAAAGACGGCCCTCAAAATTGTATTTGAATATTTCACCACCACCATACTTTGTTTCCATAGCAAGTACAACAGGATTATCAATAAAAATTTTCGAACCTGTTACCATAGTGATAACTCTTTCAAATTTGAAACTGTATTCAGCGGCCGTCCATTGTTTTGTTCCATCACGTGCGTCGATCTGGTCCATTTTCAGATCTTTGATCCAGGCATCAGTACCCGGACGATATAAAATGATCCGGTCCCCCTTTTTAAAACCTTCAGCAGAAGAGATGGAAAAAGAAGTAGCGCCAACAGGCACGTACTCATCGGTGATCTTTACCCTGCTGTTCTTTATTTCTTTAATATCGCCGGTGCCGGATACCGAGATCAGCGCATCCTGTTTTTTAGTACCCGCAATTAATCGCGTATCATTTTCCGTACTTCCTTCACCACGCAATACAATGCCACTTGCAGTGATATGAATGCCGGTAGGAATTTTGTATGTTCCTTTTGTTAATAATACAGCGCCTCGGATACCGTTCTTATCCAATGGTTGTTTTGCCACTTCGTCAATCGCTGCCTGTATGATGGGTTCATCATTATCACTGCCGGAAGGAGAAACTTTTTTAGTAACAGCTACCACAGGCACTACTTCATCACCGCCATAATAACCGACGCGACTGAAGTCAGGAAGGATATTCCCTTTTTCATCGGGATGATAAGTAAGTGAACCATCTTTGTTCAGGCTGATCAACTTTGATTCCCATGCGGGGTGATCAACTGTTTTGAACGCAGCAAAAAGAATGGCTCCTGCAAAAACCAAGGCAACCGTTGTCAATAATTTTGTATTCATGGTTATAAAAATCGTATGGCAAAAAAGGAATTTCAGTAATATTCCAACAAAATTTAAACACATGGAAACGAATGCCAGAATAAGTGAATTGTTGGCTAATCGCTCAGCGCGACTGGTAAACAAATATTAGTCTATTGCGAAACCGGGTGATGCCGATAGCTGTCCGGCTGTAAGGCCATTAAAAAATGAAACAATTTATTAGTATTTCAATACTGCTGCTAAGTCTGGGTACTGTGCGATCGCAATCCTATCACCTGGCGGCACAGGAGGACCGCTGGAAAATACAGGCTGATGGAAGTATAGCCTGGCAGATTGATAAACGTCTTCCTCACAACGATCATACTGAAATGAGCGGCGAAAAAGTATCCTTATGGGTACAATACGGAGTAGATACTGCCGGCAGGTCTTCACTTGACAGAACCCTGGTTTTTCCTACGTTCAGACTATTGCCCCAACGTACCGTATCC
>JBDTPD010000562.1:0-3453 GCA_039932855.1 Chitinophagaceae bacterium
AATTTGAAGGTTGCAGGCTTTATTGCAGATCGTGTTGCTTTTAACCAGCAGCGATCCTTTTCCCGGTTCATCATCCGGCTCTCTGTTGTTGCCACGGTGATCAGTGTGTCTGTAATGATCATCACGCTCGCCTTTGCCAACGGTTTCCAGGAAGAAGTCAGTAAGAAAGTATTTAGTTTCTGGGGGCATATCCGCATCCAGGAAAAGCAACCATATAAAGCGCTGATTGCGGAAGAGACTCCTATTACCCGCAATGATTCACTGGTAGATATTATCAAAAAAAATCCTGCCGTAGAAGATATTCATCCTTTCGCTACCAAATATGCCATTCTAAAAACAAAAGAAGAGATAGAAGGCGTATTACTGAAAGGTTTTGACAAGACCTATAACTTCAAATACATGGCCCGCTTTATAAAGGAAGGCCGGGCCATTCATTTCAATGATACATCTTATAGCCGTGAGATCATGATCTCCATGTATACCGCACGGCAATTGAAATTAAAACTCAATGATCGTATTCTTATCTATTTCATACGACCTGATGGCAGCCTGCGTCCTGATAAGCTAACCATTTGTGGTATCTATAAAACGGGAATTGAAGAATACGATAAAACATTTGCTATTGGCGATATGAAGCTTATTCAGCGGCTCAACGATTGGTATGTTGATGATATCGGCGGATATGAAATATTCCTGTATGATTATTCTCAGATCGAAAAGGTCGCTGATGAAATTTTCAACCTCGATAGTTTCCCGGAAACATGGGATACACAAAGTGTCAAAAACATTTCACCCAATATCTTTGACTGGCTCAATATGCAGGATGTTACCCGCAACGTATTGATTGGTTTTATGCTGGGTGTAGCTATTCTCAACCTCATTACCTGCCTGCTTATTCTTGTGTTGGAAAGAATACGTATGATCGGTGTATTAAAAGCGCTTGGCGCTACCAACTGGACCGTTCAGAAAATATTTATCCGGCATTCTTTGATCATTACTATTACCGGCATATTGATCGGAGCAGCAGCAGGACTTGGCGTGTTATACCTGCAAAAAGAAACCGGATTTATCAAACTACAGGAAGATGCCTATTATCTCAGCGAGGCAGCCGTCAAGATCGTTTGGTGGCAGGTAGGTCTTATCTGCGCCTCTACCCTCGTCATTTGCTTTTTAATACTTATGATCCCTTCTATATTGGTGAGGAAAATACAGCCGGTGAAGGCGATTCAGTTTAGATAGCAATTATGAGTTATGAATTAAGAATTATGAATCGTAACCGCCATTCTTAATTCATAATTCATAATTAGTCCTTTTTTAAACTAAATGAGAAAGCACTATCCCCGCTGCTACCGCCGCATT
This sequence comes from Chitinophagaceae bacterium, assembly GCA_039932855.1. Taxonomy (GTDB): domain Bacteria; phylum Bacteroidota; class Bacteroidia; order Chitinophagales; family Chitinophagaceae; genus JAJKIP01. The sequence continues at coordinate 1,360 of JBDTPD010000562.1, forward strand.
CAACGATTCCGCATTTCCTTTTTTAGGAATAGTAATGCTGGTCGTTACCCGTTTCATAATATCGGCACTGATACCTTTTGATTCATTACCGATCACAATAATGCCTTCGGTAATTGGTTTCATAGCCGTTACATCCTGTCCTTTGAGTGAAGTAGCATAGATGTCTATTCCTTGTTGCCCGGCCAACCATTCTTCCAATGAAGTATACAACACTTTTACCCGTGCAATACTTCCCATGGTAGATTGTACCACTTTTGAATTATACATATCTGCACAATCGCGGCTGCAGATGATCTGCGATACACCAAACCAGTCAGCAATACGAATGATGGTGCCCAGGTTACCGGGATCCTGTATGCCATCCAGCATCAGCGAAACAGTATTGCTTACACGAACGACCGGTTCATCAAATTTCTTTACAATTGCTACTACCTGGTTAGGCGTTGATAATTGTGAAATTCTTCCCAATTCAACTTCATCTACCACAATGACGGGTCTGTTTTTAAGTTCTTGCTGATGTGCATCCAACCATTCGCTCAATGCATACATCTCCTGGATGTGTGTATGCGCAGATGAAAGCAACTCCACGATGATTTTCGGGCCTTCTGCAATAAAAAGGCCTTCTTCATCACGTAGTTTTTTCTGGCCTAAACTTTGGATATATTTGACCTTCGATTTACCAAGCATTGTTGTCTTAATTTATTTATGTTGCCCGGTCAGCCCCCTACCAATAATCGCCAAATTAAAGCAGTTGCTGCCCTATTGATCATTATTGCATTTGGATCCTGCACCATCGTCAAGAACTATCAGCCGGGCAAACCTTTTGTTTTCAAGACAAAGATCAACTTAATAGGCAATTTTACAAACGAAGAAAAAAAAGAATTGCAATCCAAACTGGCCGAACAATTGGACGACAGCATGGATGTAAGAGCAGTTGATAAACTTGCCTGGAAAGTACTCAAGAAACCACCGGTATATGATAGCGCAAATGCTGACAAATCGATCATCTTTATGCGGGCATTACTGAAAGCGTATGGATATTTTAACGACTCCATCTACTATAAAGCATCAATAAAAAAACCAAAGCCGCTTCAAAAGGTCTTTCGTCAGAAATTTTATCCATTACGTACCATTGTCAATTTCTATGTTCGCCCGGGCAAACTGGTACATCTTGATACCGTTAGTTACAATATCATGCATCCCGAATTGCAACACCTCGCTGATTCTACCCAAAAAGATGCATTTATAAAAAAAGGAGACCCATTCTCAAAGAACCAGATCTCTTCAGAACTTGACAGGCTCACTGAATTATATCGCAATAATGGCTATCTCCGTTTCAGCAGAGATGAATTGATAGGACTATGGGATACGCTCGATGTATCATTATTGCAACCAACCCTTGATCCTTTTGAACAATTACAAATACTACAAAAACTACGTGAACGAAGAAATAATCCAACAGCCAGCCTCGAAATACGTTTGAAAAATCCGGATAGTACAAGAATGGTCAAATACTATGTAGGCAACATAACCGTCTATCCAGATTTTGATGTCACAGATACGATCGGCTTCAGTGGCAATGAAGTGATCATGAAGAACATCCGTGTAATTCAGCATAAGAAGCGATACAGGCCAAAAATATTTCCGGAAAATATTTTCCTTCCCAATGGATCAATCTATAGTCAGCGTCGTTATTTCAGAACATTAAACCGTTTCAATTCATTGGGCACCTGGCGCCTCGTAAATATCGATCAGGTACCTCGTAAGGGACAGGATACTGTTGACTTCATTATACGACTGACTCCCGCTAAAAAATATTCTTTCAATACCAATCTTGAAGGAAGTATCAACCAAAGCGCCATCTCTGGTAACCTGTTTGGTTTGGGTGTAAACGTGGGTATGCAAAACAGGAACTTTGCCCGGGCGGCTAATCTCGCGAATACAAATGTGCGCTATGGTATAGAGTTAGGAAGTGCAGATGGCCGTCAATTTATTCAATCAAAACAGTTCAGCCTTAGTCACAATATTTATTTCCCGAGATTTATTCCGAATACAAAATGGATCCCTGAACGGTGTCGGGATAATATTCGCACC
>JBDTPD010000563.1:0-3439 GCA_039932855.1 Chitinophagaceae bacterium
AATCCGTGTAATAATGTCCGAAAATCATAAGTCCTGTAATCCACTTTTTCATCCAGCAGGGAGTCATTTTTTTTACCTAATAGTTCGATTATTTGGTCATTTGCGGTACGGAAAGCGGCCACTCCTTTTTTCCAGGTATGGATGGCTGGATTGATGGTACGCCAGTCCAGTTTTTCCGTTTCTGCCGCGTTCATATCCTTGCTTTCTTCTAATCTTTTTACTGTAAATTCAGTCCATGTAATCATGTGATACAACAGTTCTAAGAGGGAATGTCCTGAATTACCAGGATGATCGGCCACGTGGGCAGGGTCAATCTCTTCCAGTAGTTCGTACACGGCCCGGCCAAACCAAGGCTCACCATTGATTACAGTTTGCAGATCTTTTATGATCGATTGGAGTTCCTTATCCATAATTACAAATAATTAGTACTACTTATCGCAAAGGTAAGAATCACTTAAAAAAGTAAAACGGGCTCTTAGGAACGAAAAAGCAATATTTTTCTGGTAGAGTTACCATTTTTTAACGGTCAAAAAAAGGTTTTTTACCCCGGTTTGTGAGGCATATTTTCACGGTATTTTTTGAATATTTTTCTCCTTATTTCTTGATAATCTCACTGTTACGAATAAGTTTAATTTGTAATTCAATGACTAACATGATATTACTTTGAGTTTTCGGTTGAATCCCTCAATAGCTTTAGCTCCTGGTCATGATTAAATCACCTAAAATCTAAACGCTATGTGTACAATTGAAAAAAAATCCGTAAGAGTAGGAAAGATGGTAGACACCCAACATGTTGATACAGTTATCAAAAATTATAAGCAAGAAAGGTGGATGCATAATTCTAAGAGACTTGGGAAAGAGGATTCACTCAGTGTATGGTACAGTATTGAAGAATTGGAAGAGTTCCTGGAATTAGCAAAAAGTCACGGTAGTGATGGTCTGCGATTGTATTTTGGAGCATATGGTAAAGAAGAAGCGCCAAAAGAATTGTATAAGGGAAGGCAAACTGTTGTGCTGGTAGCTACCAAGCATAAAGAGACAGAATCGGGCGGTACTAATAAAGATGTATATATCAATAATGAGCATGGTAACACTATCCTGGCTTATAATGCAGGAGCTCTTTGTCCTCCATTCTGCAAAGAATTTGAAGGTGATGGCGGATATGACATTGGAATTACTATTGTTGATAAAGGCGAAGATGGATTGATCATCGCATAAGTAGTTATACCAACTAAAAACTTTTAAAACCCCCTATGTAGGGGGTTTTTCATTTTATAATATTACATTTAAGAACACATATCCACCATGAAGTTGCCGCCTTATACTTATGTACTTGCCTTGAGTCTTATAGCAAGTTTTTCTGTATACTATAAACCGAAAGATTCAGCCTTTTATTTAAAATTATTTCCTCCATTTCTACTGGGAACTTCAATTGTTGAATTGTTAGGATCTTATCTTCGTTACATAGGGGTATATAATGTTTCCTTATATAATTTCTTTACCACCTTTGAGTTTTGTTTCTATCTTTTAATCATAAGTCTGGTTATTATAAACAGTACTGCAAAAAAGATTATTACAGCCATTATTCTTCTATATGCAGTTACTGCTATTGTAAATATTTTCTTTATTCAAAAAATGCAAACATTTCATACAGTAACTTATGCATTGGGATGTTTGTTGGTAGTTGGAGCGTGCATTTATTATTTTCTTGAATTATTCAGACTACCTAAATCTGTAAAGCTGGTAAACAATCCTGCTTTTTGGATATGTTCAGGGCTATTATTTTTTTATTGTTGTAGCTTTCCTTTGTATGGCCTTATCAATTATTGGATAAATATTAAATTAATCATTAGGAACTTTGAAAACATTGTTACTATCTTAAATATCTTTTTGTACTCTTTATTCACGATCGCCTTTTTATGCATCAGAACCCGGAAATATACTTCATCATCATCATAGGCGTTATCCTTGGTTTGCTGTTGGTTGGATTCATTGTTAGCATCCTTTTTCTTTATCAGCGTCGTCAGCACAGGCAGGAACAGGAGATCATTCTCATGAAGGATAAATATGAAAGAGAGGCTCTCCGCTCACAATTGGAAATCCAGGAAAATACATTCAGAACTATTGCACAGGAATTGCATGATAATATCGGGCAAATGCTTTCTGTTGTTAAACTTACACTTTCCGCCTTACCACTCGAAAAAGAACATAAGGCTTACGATCTGGCTAAACATTCGCAGGAGGTCCTGAACAAAGCCATTTATGATCTGTCTGATCTTACCAAAAGCCTTCATTCCGACCGTATTACGGATGTGGGAATAATAGAATCGATGCGCTTTGAGCTGGCCAGTGTCAAAAAAACGGGTTTGATAGAGGTGCAGTTCTCGGTAAATGGAGAAGAATTTCCGCTACCGGAACAAAAAGCCATTGTCCTTTTTCGTATGTTCCAGGAGATGCTGAACAATATTTTAAAACACTCAAGAGCACGTCAAATAACTGTTCGCTTAAGTTACCAGGATGATGATACCTTTGTGCTCGAGGTAGAAGATAATGGAGCCGGTTTTAATGTCACTGAAAAACAACAATCCGTTTCCTCCTCACGCGGTGTCGGATTAAAAAGTATGTTTAACAGGGCTCAATTGATCGGCGCTACAATTAACATAAACAGTGAAGCAGGGAAGGGAACGAAGATATTAGTAAAGCTATCTCCATATCAGGATTAATATGATCACAAAGGCAAACAAAAAAATCCAGGTTGCAATTATTGATGACCACATCTTATTAAGGACAGCTCTCGCGCGGCTGGTCAATTCTTTCGACGGCTATACTGTTTTACTGGAAGCAGATAACGGAAAAGATTTGCGCAATCGCATTATGCAGCACCAGGTACCCGAGATCGTGTTGCTCGATGTGAATATGCCCGAGATGGATGGATTTGAAACTACACAATGGCTCCATAAAAATTATCCGCATATAAAAGTACTCGTGCTGAGTATGATGAGCGATGAGCGAACGATCATTAAAATGTTCCGTCTCGGTGCCAAAGGATATTTATTGAAAAATACCGATCATGAAGAATTAAAGAAGGCACTTGATTCGGTTATGAATAAGAATGTCTACCTCTCCGAATACGTTTCTGATAAACTGGTCAGTGGTCTGCATAAAGATGTAGACAAAGATGAGTCCCCGATATTATTAAATGAAAAAGAAAGAGAATTTCTTCGCTGGACCTGTACTGAATTATCCTATAAAGAAATTGCTGAGAAAATGTTTCTCAGTCCCCGCACTATCGACGACTACCGTCAATCTTTATTCAACAAATTGAAAGTGCACAGCAGAGTAGGGTTGGTAATGTACGCGATTAAGAATGGAGTGACTGAAGTGTAAGTCAAAATTAAAAAGTCAAAAGTCAAAATGGCTTACTATAGTAGTAAGCCAT
>JBDTPD010000564.1:0-3434 GCA_039932855.1 Chitinophagaceae bacterium
GTCGTTGTATAGTCATTCCATAGTCATTGTATATTCATGTATAGGTATTCTATAGAAATTGTATAGGATAGATGTAAGATGATTAAAAGTTGTATTTAGATACGGTATAGTCAGCAGGTGAAAAAGCGGTACCAATAATAGTGGGTACACGGTTTTATTCCTACCGTTTGAATCTTATATTACTTCAAATAAATTGATCATGAAAATTGTAAATACTATTCGTCCTGCAATCGTTGACTTTATAGTTTGTGATATAAGAGAATTCACAATTCAGGAATCTCTAATAAGTAGCCAGACGCTGATTCATTATATTCCCCCGATTTGTTTGATAAATTCATCCTTATAAGTATCACCGATTGGTATTACCTGTGTACCGATGAATATTCTCTGCCGTTCAATAGAATCTATTTTGTCAAGCGCAACTATATATGATTTGTGTACCCGCATGAATTGGGGATAGGGCAGGTTTTCAAGTAACTTCGAAAGACTGGCAAGACTCATTATTTTTTCGGTGGCAGTATATATGGTGATATATTCTTTGCCCCCTTCGATTAACAGTATCTCTGCATGTCTGATCTTTCTCATGCGATACTCTGTTTTTACAAAAATAAAATCGTGGGCAGGTGATGAATCAGCGATCACGGAAGAAGCCGGTTCGCCGGAAGAGACCAGGCGATTTTCAGCTTGTATCTGGTTGTAGGCCTTTTGGGTCGCCTTTAAAAATCTTTCAAAAGAAATTGGTTTGAGTAAGTAATCCACCACGTAGTTATGATGACCTTTTGTTTTCCCTGAATCAATTTAATAAACTGGATGCCTGTAAGATCAGGCATCAATACATCCAGGAAAATCAGATCCACAGGTTCCTTCTGCACCAATAAAAGCATGTCCATTACTTTGGTGGTCGTTTTTACCAGGTCGAGGTAAGGGATTTTTGAGGCATGATTCTCAATCACTCGTAAAGCAAGCGGTTCGTCATCTATTGCAATCGCTTTTATCGTTTGCAGCATATTTTTCAGCCGGGGTTAAGATAAATTAATGTTTAGCTCAGATTCAAAAAAAACACCGTCGTTTTTAATATCCAGTTTGTATTTATGCGGATAAAGTAAATCCAGCCGCCTTCTTACGTTTTTCATTCCTATCCCGCCAAGTTTGTCCTTATTCCGGTTGTGAATTTTGTTACGAAGATGAAAATATAGTTCATTCTGATGAAGATTCAGAATGATCGTAAGCGGAGATTTGCTATCCAGTACTTCGCCATGTTTAAATGCGTTTTCAACAAAACAAATCAGTAATAATGGCGCGATGGCCTGACCGTTAACATCGCCATTGACAATGAAGTTTACAAAAGTATTGTCTTCGTAACGCATTTTCTGTAGCTCGATTAAATTTTGGAGATAGGTTATTTCTTTAGAGAGCAATACTTTCTCTTCGTTACTTTCATATAGCATGTATCTCATCATTTCTGATACTTTGAGAATGGCATCCGGAGTCTTTTGAGGTTCTGTAAGCGACAACCCATATAGATTGTTGAATGTATTAAAAAGGAAATGCGGATTGATCTGGGATTTAAGAAATTGAAGTTCGATATTGATCTTTTCCTTTTTGATCATTTCATTCCTGAAGAAATCATTGATGATTTTCAGGAAAAAGCAGATGAAAATACCCAGCGCACTGAAAAATACATTGTCGGTAACGTATTCTCCAAATGGTATGTCCTTGTAATACTGCCACAGATTAAAAACAGGACCCACAAAGAGCTGTTCAATGGCATATCTTAAAACGACATCAAAAAAGATCAGTACAACAATAGATATAATAGCAATAAGGTATTGCTTTTTTGAAAAAAGCCAACTGAATATCCACAGACTCAGGTAACAAACAAGAATGGTGCGGCTATAACCGATAGTTGTAAAAGGATGAGAAAGATCTTTCCAGTAAAGGTGCCATGTCAGTTTTTGATTATTGTGTACAAAAACATTTAACATAACACCGATCAGTATAAACAAGAGCCAAAAGGATATATGGATTGTAAGAATTTTCTTTCGGATCATATGCTTGCGACATGCATTTTGATCAAATTTAATTTTATTTTTTTATGAAGAGACGTACACTCCGCCAACACCGCTTTTTTATCCGCCAGTCTTAAAGGAGCTTATTCGGCATTTCACAGGTGATTTAAGGGCTTTTGCAAATAGTAGCCTGTATGAATCAGCATACCGGAGCATCTTTGGTTTATTTCCTGGCAATAAATTTTTACTATGAAATGCGTAATAGCAAGTTTAGCCTTTTTAATCGCTTGTTTATACTGTGTGGCGCAGGATAATCAAACCATACCGGGCCTGGTGACAAATAAAACCAACCAGCCGCTTCAATATGCAAACGTTCTTTTATTACATGCTGAAGATTCTTCCCTGGTAAAAACTATGCTGACAGATTCTGCAGGCGCTTTCAAATTTACCGGTGTGACATATAGCAGTTTTAGAATAATGGTCACTTTTGTTGGGTATAAAGATTTTATGAGTGATATCATTATGGTGGATAGCGGAAATTCCATTGCAGCTGTCAACATCACTCTTAGACAGTCTGAAAAAACACTTTCTGGTGTAACAGTAACGGCAACGCGGCCATTTCTTGAGCAAAGAATTGACAAACTTATTGTCAACCTGAATAATAGTATTACAAGTGCAGGTTCAACAGCGCTTGAGGTATTGCAAAAAATACCCGGCGTTGTTATAATTAATGACAGGGTTAACCTGGCAGGAAAAAGCGGCGTTATCATTATGATCAATGGTAAACCATCTCCATACGTAGACATGGAATCGATGCTTAAGGATATCCCTGGCATCAATATCGAACGGATTGAAGTGATAACCAACCCTGGCGCCAGGTATGAAGCATCGGGAAATGCCGGTATTATTAATCTTATTTTAAAAAGACAGGCCAACCTTGGACTCAATGGTACATTCACCGGCGGTGGTGGTTATAGTTATTATGATCAGAAAGCCGTTCGTACGAATGATAACAGCTACTACAGATATTATAGCTCCCTATCACTTAACTTCAGGACAAAAAAGTGGAATTTTTTCGGAAATTTTGATTATCTGCATAGGAAAGTTTTTGAAGTAAACAACTATGACCGGTTTATCGACCAATCCCAGTATAAGCAGATCAATTACTATCCATATTTTTATATTTTCCAGACAAGTTACTGTTGAACCTGAATCCGTGACAACAAGTTCAGTATTCTGATTTTAATTTGTTGCAAGTACTTGATGTTATTTGACAATTGTGCTATTTTGCTACCCACAATAAACTCATCCGGCAGGTGAAATCCATGAAACGTTTCATCATTGAGCAGTCTGAAGAAGAGTTTTACACATCCCATTCCGGCCTTGCCCTCGTGGGACTTTCCCTGAACCGTTTCACCTCTCTTG
>JBDTPD010000565.1:0-3429 GCA_039932855.1 Chitinophagaceae bacterium
AGACCTATACGCACAGAGTGGAAGTAGGCCGTGCCATTGGTGAATTTTATGGATACATAGTTGATGGCGGTGTTTTTGCAACAGCAGCAGACTTTACATCACATGCTTTACCCGCAAAAAATGGCGCGGTACTTCCTGTTGGTGCTGCCGGAGGCAGTATCTGGTACGGCGATCTTAAGTTTAAAGATAAAAATGGCGATGGTATCATTGATGAAAAGGACCAATACTATCTTGGAACACCGGTTCCTAAATTTCAAATCGGGTTAAACAATTCCTTTTCTTACAAGAGTTTTGATTTGAATATATTTTTCAATGCGAATATCGGTAACAAGGTATTTAATCAGTTGCGTGTAAATGGCGATAACCCCGGTACCAGTTTCGGCTATCTTAGATCGTTAATGAATTATGCGAAGCTGGCTTTAAAAGATCCCAATGGATCAGCTACAGACATCAATAATGTATACGTTATTAACCCCGATACGAGGATTGTGGGAATCAGAAATGATAATACAAACGACAATAATAGGTTCTCAGATAAATTTATTGAGGATGGATCTTTTGTAAAATGTAAGAATATTTCATTGGGTTATACATTCTCTGATAAACTAATGGCGAAAGTGCATGTAAACTCTTTACGGGTTTATGTTAATGTTTCAAATGCTTTTATAATAACCAGGTATTCAGGAATGGATCCTGAAGTCGGTTCATGGGATCCATTAAATGCCGGTGTTGACGGAGGGTTCTATCCTCAACCGCGCGTATTTACTATTGGAGCAAGTATTAATCTTAATAAATAAAGGTTTGATTTTAAAAAAACATTTATGAAGTCATTAATTAAAATAATTATCCCATGCTTTTTTGCCATGGTGTTAATAACAGGATGTTCAAAAAGTTTTTTGGACAGACCTCCATTGTCGCAAATAAGTACTGACAATTTTTATAAAACCACCGCAGATCTGAGGCTTGCAACTGCAGCCTTGTATAGTGGATCTCCATGGGGCGATTGGAATTACAACTGTTATTTGCCGGTTGGTGAAGTACTCAGCGGAAACATGGCCGTTGGATATTGGGGTGATGCTGTTCAACTTATCACTTTCAGCGTCACAGGTCTGAATGGCATTATGATATCGGACTGGAAATCTATGTATAAGATTATTGCACATTGTAATACTGTCATTAATGCGATAAATGAAAAAGCACCTAATTCAATTCCTGAAAAAGATAAGAAAGCCGCCATCGCCGAAGCAAAATTTATCCGCGGATTTGCGTATTATAATTTAGCTATTCATTGGGGTGCGGTTCCAATCACTGAAGATAATAGTGCGCTGATACAGTCTCCATTATTAAACCGGATTAAAGTAGAAGATGTTTACAAGTTCGTTTCAATTGATTTAACCTATGCTGCTCAAAACCTTCCGGTTACTGATCAGAAGGGAAGGCTTACCATGTGGTCCGCGCAGGGCATGTTGGGTAAAATATATTTAACAATGGCTGGTCTGAATCAAAGCGGCGGTATGCGCAACCAGGCATTATTAGACAGTGCAAAAAAATACGCGGGCAATGTTTGTAAGAATAGCGGCCTTGCGTTAATGACTAACTATGCTGATTTATTCAAGACCCAGTTTAATGACAACCCGGAATCATTATTCGCGCTTCAATGGTCACCGGGCGCGCAATGGCTGGAAGGAAATATGTTGCAAATATATTCTCCCGGCGGTTCGGAAATATCTGCAAATGGACAAGCTGGTTGGTTTGGTATTCAACCTACTATTGATATGTTCAATCTATATACTTCCAAAGACTCCATACGAAGAAAGGCCACATTTATGCTGAGGAACGATCATTATCCGGAACTGAATGCTGCGGGTGGCGGTTTTACTTACGGAGGCGATGCAGGTTTGAAGAAACATATCGTTGGAACTAATAAAGACAATAGTGCTCCGACAATGGATTTAGTATCGTCTACCGAGCATAATTCTTTATTGAGGCTTGCGGATGTATACCTGATTTATTCCGAAGCACTTCTTGGGAATAATGTTTCCACCAGCGATGCTGATGCACTTTTATATTTCAATAAGGTGCGTAACAGGGCGGGCATTGCTCCGGTAGCAACAATTGCTATTGATAGTATCATTCGTGAAAGAAGAATTGAATTGGCGGGAGAAAGTCAATACTGGACAGACCTGGTAAGACTTTCGTACTATAACCCTTCAAAGGCCATCAACATGCTTAATAGTGAGCAAAGGGTTACATTTTCATATAGTAATGGCGTGGCAACACCCAGCACTCCTTACGGCATAATTACGCCCGCAACCATTGGGGCTTTTTCATTCCCCATACCGTCGACTGAAATAACTGCAAATCCAAAATTGGCAGAACCGCCGGTAGCTTACTATTGATATTAAACATAAAAAAATTACCATGAACAAGATATTTTATAACGGCACTCGTTCTTTGTTGTTTCTCTGCATTGTATCGGCATTTGCAATACTGCCTGCTTGTAAGAAAGAAAAAATAGGCTGCCCTGTCATTACCGGCGTACATAATTATGAGGCTTCCCCTAATGATACAAGTGTGCTAACTATAAGCACCGATCAGTGGGTAGTGATTTTAGGAAAGAACCTGGGAGGAGTTACGCAAGTATTTTTTGGTAGTATTCAGGCAACAATTAACCCAACATTATTTACAGATGGAAGTATTGTAGTGCAAATACCTGCTATTCCTTTCCAGTCCGTGCCTGCAAACAAAGTGAATCAAATCACTGTAATTAGCGGATGCGGTAGTACCAGTTTCAATATAAACATCATAGGAGCCCCAATTATTTCCTATGTAAGGAATAATGCCGCATCTCCCAACGATACGATCTTAAATTCTATATTGCCAGGTCAGCAGATCAACCTGATCGGGTATAATCTTAAAAATGCAACCCAAATACAATTTCAGGGCGTTCAGGCTAATTTGGCCGATGTTGTTTATACCGATACAAGCGCTATTGTAAAAGTGCCTGTTGATTTGTCTGGAGGCAATGCTTCCATGGTGAATACAATTAGTTATACAACAAGTATCGGCACCGGCATTTTTTCTATCAGGATTATCGGTCCACCTATCATCACCAGTATTTCTTATGAAAATCCCAACTCAGGTGATTCAGTTTATTTCTATGGGAATAATTTCCTGGCCATTCAAAGCATAACTTTTGCCGGTGTAAATGTTCCCTTATTTCAGGCCTCAGATGATGGCACGGCGGTAGGGTTTGTTGCGCCGGAGATGACACAAAGCGGACCAGCTGTCATTACAACAGCTGCAGGCACTTTTACGACAGCTTATAATGTCAATGACGTAACAACAGGAGCAATATCCAATTTCGAATGGAGTGGTGTATTTCATTGGGATTGGTGCCCAGGAGTTTGCAGATAGCACAAACAACCT
>JBDTPD010000566.1:0-3426 GCA_039932855.1 Chitinophagaceae bacterium
CAAATCCCATTCTTATCGCATTTTGGTTTACCGACCCAATGTTATACGCGCTTCCATCACTTATATACAAACCTTTTTGCGACGCTTTACGGGAGATCGCAGGCAAAGAGTATTTCTTATTGAATTTTACCCAGATAGCCATACCTCCTTGCGGTACTTCAAATGAAACAACATCTCCTAATTCTTTTTTTAATAAAGCACATAGATAATCCCGGCGCTGATGATAGAGTTTAACTGATTTCTTAAGATGCCGCTGCATGCTACCATCATGAAATAAGGTGGCGAGGGCCTCTTCCATCAGATCATCTCCACGGATATTGATCATTCTGCGTAACCGGATAGCTTCATTGATAAAATTTTCTGCGGCTATCATATACCCAAATCTCATAGACGGTGACAATGTTTTTGTCAATGAACCAATATAAATAACATTGCCCCCATGATCGGCACTGGCGAGTGGAAGTATGGGACTGCTGCTATAATGAAAATCGTAATCATAATCATCTTCTATGACCGCCAGGTTATATTGACGGATCAGTTGAAGTAGCTTCATTCTACGGTCACCTCCCAATGTTACTGTGGTAGGATGGTGATGATGTGGAATGATGTATAATAAATCAGGTTTCTTCTTTTTACAAATCTTCTCAATCATATCCACGTCTATTCCATTGTGATCAACCGGCACCTTTACCAGTTTTGCTCCATACTGCTGAAAGATCTGATCAGCGAGATGATAGTTTGGTTCAGCTACAATTACCGTAGCCCCGGGTCTTAATATGATTCCCGCCGCAATAAACAATGACATTTGCGCACCGCGACTCATCAGCATATTTGATGGCTGACAATCGATGCCACGTGTATCTGCTAAAAATCGCACAAGTTCTTTACGAAGATTCATTGATCCTGCCTGTTCGCCGTAGATAGCTAAACGCTGAACGGCGGGCCGATGACAAAGGCGGCGATATTCCTTTACCAACAGATCAACCGGTGCAATGCGTATGTCAGGAAATCCATCATTAATAATAAGCCGGTGGCCGGATGCATTGATACGGAAAGAGGAGTTAAGAATATTATCAGGAAGGCTGAACCCGGTAGCAAGGCCATAAGCTGATCGTTTTTTATTTGCTTTAAATATGCGGGGTTTAATATCCGGTAAATGCTGAGAGACCAATACGCCTTTGCGTGGAATGGTTTCTATCCAATCCTGCACAAACAATTCTTCATACGCCGCTACGATCGTCTTTCGATGAAGTTGCAACAGCGATGCCATTTCACGCGTAGAAGGCAATGCTGATCCTGGTTTTAATGTGCCTTCGCTGATCAGGGTAACAAATTTATTAGCTATTTGCAGATAAACCGGAATAGCCGATTTTTTATCGGGAACAATAAGCGTTTTGAATGGAAGCATCTGGACTACTTTATTTTTTATAACTGGTCTATAAAGGTAGTCCAGATCATCGGTAAATTTGTTTTACAAACAACAAAAAATCATTCTTAAAAAAAGCAATATGGGAACAAGATTAAAAATGGGTAAAGTACAACCCGGCGCCTACAAAGCGATGGACGCATTGGATCAATTCAACGATACCAGCAGCATTGACAAAAAAAACAGGGATCTGATTAAGATAAGAGCCTCCCAGATCAATGGATGCGCTTATTGTGTAAATCAGCATAGCGCGGATGCACGCAAACTTGGGGAAACAGAACAGCGTCTCTATTTAATAAGCGTATGGAGAGAAGCGCCAAATGTGTTCAGTGAAGAGGAACAATTACTTCTTGAAATAACAGAAGAGATTACCTTGATCCACAAACATGGGCTGCGCAATGAATTGTATGAAAAAGCAATTGCACTGTGGGGTGAACCACAAACAGCGCAGGTGATCATGGCGATTGTTACGATCAATGCATGGAACAGGATTGGTGTTAGTTTAAATATGCATCCGGAAATATGATTTTCCTGACTCAGTATTTCACGCAAAGACGCTAAGGCATCGCGAAGACGCAAAGAGTATCCTATATTAGTGTCTCTTTGCGTTTCTTCTTTGCGACTTTGCGTGAAACTGTATTAAATCAAATAAAGTTTTTATTATGAGTACATATGAAACCTTTCTAACTCTTCATCGGCAAGATCAACCATTGCTGATCGGCAACGTATGGGATCTTACCAGTGCAAAAGCATTTGAGGAATCGGGATACAAAGCTATCGCTACATCAAGCGTTGCCGTTGCTAATTCGTTCGGATACGAAGACAAACAACATATTCCATTTCAGCTATTGCTGGATACGGTGAAAACGATAACAAAGCATATTGTCATTCCGCTTTCTGTTGATATGGAAGCCGGCTATAATGATACCGTTCCCGGTATTCTTGAAAACATAGAAAAGATTCATGACGTGGGTGCCGTTGGGTTTAATATTGAAGACTCGGTGATTACTGAAAAAGGAAAAATGAGAACCATCGAAGATTTTCAACACAGCGTTTCTTCTATACGCAATCACCTTGATAGAAAAAATATGAAGATGTTTATCAATACCAGAACAGATGCGTACGTCCATAAACTTGATTCCCGCCTTACAGAAACGATCAATCGCGCAAAGGCATATGAACAGGCAGGATCGTCTGGCATCTTTGTTCCTTTCCTGGATGAAGAGAATGATGCACGGGAGATCGTAAAAGCAACAACACTTCCTGTCAGCCTGTTTTATACACCGACCCTGCCATTATTTGAAGAAGTAGGAAGCTGGGGAATAAAACGTATCAGCATGGGTGGATCTATTTACAGATCGATGATCAATTCTTTGAAGAGTACATTGCAATCGATCCGGCAGGATCAATCGTTCAGGAGTTTAGGTAAAAAATAATCATTGCCGGTCTACATCAATCCGGTAAACAAAATAACTATCGTCAGGTTTTTGTTTTTTAAAACCGATTGTCTCATAGAGTGACTGTGCAGTGTGATTATCGATAGCTGTTTCTAATTGTACGTATGCTGCTCCGTTATCTTTTGCAAATGCGATTGCAGCTTTGATCAGATTTTCTCCTATACCTTTTTTCCGCTGGTCACTTTCTACATAGAGGTCATTCAAGATCCAATTCTTCACTGCTCTGACGGATGAATAAGTGGGATATAGTTGGGTAAAGCCAACAGGTATTTCCTGGTCACCCTGTTTTTCAAGTGCTACAAAGATGATCGACTCGTTATTTGCCAGGCGTTCACGGATAAAATTCCGGGCGAGATCGATATCAGGTGATTTTTTATAAAAGATCCGGTATTTGTCGAAGAGGTTTACGACCAGTTCGCTTTCGGAGTTGTTGATTCTTCTTATTTCCATGGATGTTTGAAATTATCACGCTAAGTTATGACCTGTCGTTAATAAAGCCGTTTCTCGCGGCCAACGGAGCGGAGCAGCGAATACTTACAAACT
>JBDTPD010000567.1:0-3425 GCA_039932855.1 Chitinophagaceae bacterium
GCGCAACGACTATCTTGGTTTGACAAAGGATATGAATCAGGATCATTATCTGCCAGCATGATCACGCGAAATTTAACAGTAGGCGTGTTACGCAGTTCATAACTCCATCTTTCATCCTTGCTTTTATCACGATCCTTATCCAGCATGTAGTAAGCGACATATGATTCTTTGTCGCCAAATACAGATGCTTTTGTGTCCATCTTCAAATTAGATGCACCATTGAACGCTCTGAATTTTACTTTCATCCCATTAGCCATCGTAAAGCGATACTGCTGGTACATGGCCGGGTAATTATTGGTCAATGAAAAGATGAATGGAGTAAATCCAATTCCATTCTGACGCATATCCCAATCAATAGTTGACTTGATTGTATAATCAATAATGTCTCCTACTTCCAGGTCAGGAATGGCGATCTTGAAATATTTTATGCCGAGCTTGTAATAAATAGGTTTATAGATAGCGGGGATATCATTTTCTTCCTCAATAGCAGTTTTCATATCCACATCACGACGTGTACCACCAGCTTTGGTGATCTCATATTCTGCCTTTCCATCTTTACCCATCGTTACATAATAGAAAGTAGAAAATTCTTCAAGCGCATTTTTATCCTGGATCTTGATACGCTTGTGTACATATTCCTGGATGCGTACAATAGTGGTATATTTTTTTCCGACAGCGAGACGAGTAAACAGGTATTCTGATTTTTGCCCGATAATAACGGCGCTTTCATTGGCCCATTTTTCCGGGACCTGTGTTACAGCAAATTCTTTTTCGATTGTTTCGCCCAATGACGGAGCTTGCGCATTCAGACGGCTTCCGATAATAATGAACAGAAGCAATACGAGGGAGCATGTTTTTTTCATGGAGAAAGTTTATGGTTGCTTGACCAAAACGACCTGGTCGCTATAAAAATTATTAACCTCTTTGATAAAGGAATTCCAGGTGGTAAAATCAGATTTTAGTAAAACAGGTTTATTGACGCTGATCGTTTTTGTATAAACAATACTCTTGCCTTTATTGACATAATATCCATCAAAGGAACAATGAGCAGTTATCTTTTTAAAAGCCGGTGGTAAATAATCCACTTTGTATCCGTCAGGGATGACCAGTTCGGTTTGGATAGAATAATTGTATTTGTAATTAAACTCGTAATCATTCTTTCTTTTATCATCAAATTCCAACCCTGATAATTCTTTATCCCAATCCATAATTACATAAAGCTCCTTGCCTGTTTTGGTCACTTCATTATTAGCTTTGAACTCATAACTAACGGTAAGAGGTTTCTGACGATCACTGAAATCAGGAGGTGTAACGTTGCTGATTACAATATTATCATCCCCACGACGAAGCATACCTGATAATACATCAGCTTTATCTTCATTGCGGATAGAGGTATAAATGCCCTGCAACATGCTCTTTGATTCACCATTGTATTCTACTGATGATTTTCCTTGTAACACCTCATTTGTATACGTGAGCGTGGAAACCTTTCTCATTTTATTTCTTTCCGGCGTAAAATCAGGAATGCGATCAAGAATATAATTCTTTCCGTCTTCGATCAATACCTGTTTGCCCTGGATGCGTTGTGCATAATCATTCATAGCAATGAAATATTCTGTACCATCGAGAAAATATCTTTTTCCATTCAAAATAACGGTACAGATCATATGATTGTCAACAGCCAGTGAAGGCAACGAATAATCATAGGGAAGATCGGAAGTGCCGATCCATGTTAGTCGTGCATCATAACCGGCAAGCTTAAGCATTTCTTTCAGCAGGTTTGCCTTGCCTTTGCAATCGCCATATTTATTATTGAGTACATGCTGTGCCGCATCAGGCTTGAATCCCATAATACCGTTCTCGAACGCGATATAACGAATATTATCCTGCACCCAATAAAAAATGGCGCTGATCTTTTCCATATCTGTTTTCTTTCCGGCAGTCAATGCAGTTACGCGTTCTTTTAATTGCGTAGGATCGTTACCAATATCTTCACAGACCTTGCTATACCAGCCATACAGATCTTTTACGGATTCAAATAATACTTTGCGTTGACCATTTTGTGTATAGGCTTTATCAATACATATCAAATGCGGATAGCTTAATGCTCTGTTAGGCGAAGAGGGTTCGCTTTCAAAAGCGGGAAGATTCTTTGCTGTGAAAGTGATCCTGGTAATATCATTTTCTTTGACAGATGTTTTTTCAATATTATTATTCCTGAAATTAAATTCTTTCAGATCCATTTCCATCCAGGAAGGAATATTGAACTCAATGGTTCGTTGAACTGCCGGCAAATGATAATTCAGATAGAACGAAGTAAGATATTTTACATCACGATAATTTTCTTCATAGCGAAATGTAAATGCTTTTCCTTTTTCTTCTAATGGAAAATTAACGGCGCAATATTTTGAATCACTGTGAAAAATATCTTTATCCCGATAAGCGCCACATAATTTCTGCACCATGATGTCTTTTCCCTTTACATTGGTGGCTTTGACATTGTCGACAGAAATTTCATCATTATAAAAAAGTCCATCATCGTATTTAATAAAATCTTTTACGGGTACCAGCGTGATCTCATTCAGCACTTTTGCTTTTACACTTCCTTCACCTGGTTTTGGATCAGGATTCAAGGAGAAGGTTACTGTTTCTTTATAAGAATAAGCGATCACATCTTCTTTTGGAAACAATGTTTTCCAATTAGCGATCTCTGAAGTATAATCAGTCTGGGAATAAGCATTGATAGCAATGATGCATACAACACAGGTCAGGACAAGGTTTCGAAGGTATTCGGGGCGGCACATATCGTATAATTTGAAGGTGGACTCACAAAGTAGAAATTTTATAGCAAAAACTATCTATGTGTTAGTTAAAAAATCAAAAGTCAAAAGTCAAAAAAGCAGGTTGTTTTTTTGACTTTTGACTTTTGATTTTTTAACTTATTTATTCAGCCATCATTTCAAGTATAACCGACTCGATTTCCTCCGCATTTGGCTTGCTGAAGTAGTCTCCATCGCTGCCATAGGCGGGACGGTGAGCTTTACCGGTAATGGTGCGTGGAGCCACATCGAGGTAGCGGTAACCACCTTGTTCCTCCATGATCTTGTTATACATATAAGCAGCCGCGCCACCGGGTACATCTTCATCGATGAAAACAATACGGCTGGTTTTTTTGAGCGACTCCAGAATTTTATGATTGAGATCAAATGGAAGTAAGGTCTGTACGTCGATGACTTCGCAGCTAACACCAAGCGCCTCGAGGCGGGTAGCAGTTTCCTGGATAATACGCAGGATAGAACCGTAGCTAACGATGGTGATATCTTCTCCTTCGCGGATCACCTCTGGCATACCGAGTGGTACGGTGAAGGTGGTTATATTGGAAGGTAATTTTTCTATAATCTCCCGACACTCTTCCCAATACTGTA
>JBDTPD010000568.1:0-3406 GCA_039932855.1 Chitinophagaceae bacterium
AAAAAGTCAAAAGTCAAAATATCAGTATGATATTTTGACTTTTGACTTTTTACTTATATAACTCTTATTTTATTTAAGTTTCGCCAACGCTACTTTAATTCTCTTCCACGCTTCTTCAATCTTTGGAAGACTGTTAGCGAAAGAAAAACGTACACAGGCAGGATCACCGAAGGCCTCTCCCATTACCGACGATACATTGGCTATATTTAATAGATACATACAGAAATCACCGGATGAATTGATCGTTGTTTGTCCATCACTTTTTCCATAATAAGAACTTACATCAGGGAAAATATAGAATGCGCCTTCTGGTTCTACACATTTAATTCCTGGAATTTCTTTCACCAGTTCCAGTACTCTTTTTCTTCTTCTTGCAAATTCTTCTACCATTTCCATTGACGGGCGCAGATCAGTTGTCAATGCGGTTACAGCGGCTTTTTGTGTAATAGAACTGGTACCACTGGTGAACTGTCCCTGCAATTTCTCAAATGCCTTTGCAAGCTCTACAGTTGAGGCGGTATAACCAAGGCGCCATCCGGTCATTGCAAACCCTTTACTAAGACCATTGATGATCACTACACGGTCCTTGATATCTGCAAACTGTGCAATGCTTTCATGTTTACCAATGAAATTGATGTATTCATATATTTCATCGGAGATAATAGTAACCTGGGGATATTTCTTAAACACCTCTACCAGGCCTTCTAATTCTTTTTTACTATAAACAGCACCGCTTGGATTACATGGTGAAGAAAATAAGAACACTGTTGTACGTGGAGTAATAGCAGCTTCCAGTTGTTGCGGACTTATTTTAAATCCCATTTCTGCAGATGATTTTATCTCCACTACTTTTCCGCGTGCGATCTTAACGAGTTCACTATAGGTAACCCAATAAGGGGTTGGGATGATCACTTCATCGCCTTCATCAGCCAATGCAAGAATAGCGTTTGCCAAACTTTGTTTGGCACCGGTAGATGTAACAATATTCTCCGGCTTATAATCCAGTTTATTATCTCTTTTGAATTTTTCACAGATTGCTTCACGAAGATCAAGGAACCCAGGTACAGGAGTATAATGGCTCCAGTTGTCATGGATTGCCTTCACAGCAGCTTCCTTGATATGTTCGGGTGTATCAAAATCGGGTTCGCCCAGGCTAAGATCAATTACATCGATTCCTTTCGCTCTGAGTTCGCGACCCAGTTTGGCCATTTTCAACGTTTCTGGTTCATTAAAGCGTTGCAAGAGAGAAGAGAGCTTCATTGTCAGGGTTGTTTAAATAATGTTTGAGTAAATAATATTGATTATCCTATTCTTGCCAGGCCGTAGCAGGAATAAGAATTTGCCGTGCAAAGATAAGGGTCGGTGGGCAGTCGGCAGTCAACAGTCAACAGTCCGGCAGTCGGCAGTCACTGTTTTTCAACAATGAAGGTTTATAAGTATGGAAGTGGACATTGCTACAGAAGAAATACTTTCTTTAATCCGGTCATGCGCTTACATTAGTGGCAGAATCAAACCATGCTTATGAACATCTGGAAGAAAGCGGTATTAACG
Source organism: Chitinophagaceae bacterium (assembly GCA_039932855.1). Classification (GTDB taxonomy): domain Bacteria; phylum Bacteroidota; class Bacteroidia; order Chitinophagales; family Chitinophagaceae; genus JAJKIP01. The sequence continues at coordinate 1,552 of JBDTPD010000568.1, forward strand.
GGATTAGCTGCCACAGCGTTATCATTGATCATGATAAGTGTATTGCCCAAAAAGAAAGAAAGTATGTTTGATGGCAAGCCTCCTGTTTATTACAGTGCTCACTATCATTTGAAAATAATCACTCCAGATGGAAAAATAAATAAAAGAACATTGGATTCTGCAGTTGGAGGCGTATATGGTTTGCTTAGGGCTAATGGACTTAAACCTAAAGTCACTACAAATGATAAACAGGAATTGGATGTAAAAATTAATGATATTACTCAATCTGATACTACATTAATAGATCTTCTTTTTACAGGTAAAAGTGAAATAGAGATCCGGGAAGTCTATCCATTCACTGCCTTGCAACCGGCTTTAGAAAAATTAGCTCTGACAGCTATAAAATATTTACCCGATACAAGTAAGAGAACACCGGCACCGCCTGTTAAAAAAGTTGATACTACCGCTTCAGATGATTCAAATCAATTGAAAGAATTTGAATACGAAAGTCCGTCTGATCCCGACAAAAAAGAGTATCATCCGATAGCTTCGCTTATACAATTCACCTTCCAAACCTTTAACGGAGGGATAAATAACCGCCTTCGTTATCCTGCTCCGACCGGCTATGTTAGTACTACTGATACTGCCAGGGTGGGCCCTATCCTTCGGGATACGGCTGTAGTAAATGCTTTACCATACGACCACAAATTCTATTATGGTACTTATGAAAACAAAGAAGAGGAAAGAAATCACATATTACCATTATACAGCATTCGTACCCGTGGTTATGATAAAGCTATAATAACAAATAGCGACATATCAAGTGCCACTGCAGACATCAGTTCAAACAATACGTCTGAAGTCAGTTTTGAGTTTACACAGGAAGGGACCAGAAAATGGGCACAATTGACTACGGAAAACGTAGATAAACCGCTGGCAATTATTTTTAATAACCGGGTAGTTTCTGCGCCTTATGTCGAAGGCCCCATTGAAAATGGCGTGGCCACCATATCCGGCTCTTTTACGTTGATGGAATGTAAGGCACTGGCATCCCAGCTATCAAGTGTTTCGGTTAGAAATGCATATGCCATTACGGAAAAAGAAATATCACGGCAATCAATGAGCAATCTGTTCAAAATTTTGCTTCGCTCCTTACTGATTTTTGTACTGGCCGGAAGTATCTCCTATCCCATTTTTAAGGCCTTGAAAAACAGCTAAAACCGCTCTTCCTGAGCCTTTTCCGGGCCGGGAAAAATGCTAAAAATATAAAGGATAAAGCCATATCTTTGCCGTCCTTAAAAATACCCGGAGCTTTTACCCGCTTGCCACTGCAATCACGAAGGCTTCAAAATTTCTAAATGATCAACGTATGCAACTGAAAGGTTTGGTTCGCTTTTTTACGATCCTGCTTATTGTCTATTCGATTTACCAGCTTTCGTTTACCTGGTTTGTTCGAAATCATGAAAAAAAGCTCGAAGCCAGTGCTAAAAGTTTTGTCGCAGTAACGTATCCTGGCGCAAAAGGAGACGAGTACGATACTTTGTACAGCACAAGGCTGAGACGTTTAAAAGACAGTACCAAAGATGTAACTATCACTTACGGTATCACGGGAGCAGGCAGCTACCAGAAAGCTAAAGAAGAAGAATTGAATCTTGGTCTGGATCTGCAAGGTGGTATGAACGTAACGCTGGAAGTGGAAATGACCGGCTTGCTGAAAACACTTGCCAATGGATCTAAAGATCCTGTTTTCTTACAGGCATTGGCAAATGCCAATACGCGTAAAGCAAACAGCGATGCCAACTTTATCAGACTCTTTGGTGAAGAATATAAAAAATTAAACCCTACCGGAAGATTAGCTGCATTGTTTGCTGCTTCC
>JBDTPD010000569.1:0-3401 GCA_039932855.1 Chitinophagaceae bacterium
CAGCTTATAGTTACAAGTGCTGGACTGCCGGCTGCCCACTGAGAACTGCCAACTGATCATAGCGCTTTCAGACTCTCAACCTTGTCCTGATCAATCTGCGCTACCAGTTTTTCCAATGATTCAAACTTGATTTCTTCCCGGAGGTATTTTTTTACATAGACACGTAACTCCTGGCCATATATCTGTTCATTAAAGTCAAAGAGATTTACTTCGATCACTCTTGTTTTCCCATTCACCGTAGGCCGAAACCCGATACTCATCATTCCTTTTAATCGTAGATCAGTACTTGCCTCCTTATTCACTAATGACCACCCGATAGCTATCGGCTGACTACTACTACTCACATCCACAACCTCTGCATAAACAGCATAAATCCCATTTCCCGGTGTGATCTTCTCTTCATCTGCTATCCGGAGATTGGCAGTAGGATAGCCCAGTTCACGGCCCAATTTATCGCCATGCGTGACTTCTCCGGAGAAAAAGAATTCATATCCTAATAATTGATTGGCACTCTCAATCTTATTATGAAGAATGTCCTCGCGGATATTCGTTGAACTGATAGAGATGTCATCCAGCACGTGCTTAGGGATTTCTTTTAACTGATAGCCAAATTCAGCGGTACGTTCCTCCAGCAATTTATAATTGCCCTGACGATCGCGACCAAAGCGGTGATCATACCCAATAATAATAGTATGTGGGTGAAATCTGGCGACCAGGAAATCGCGGATATATTCTTCTGCCAGCTGATTAGCGAATACTTCAGTAAATGGCACCACTACCAAATGATCGATGCCCAACTGTTTCAGTAAGGCAATTCTTTCGTCCAGTGTATTGATCAGCCGGATGCCAAGAATAGCTGAAGAAACGATCTTACGGGGATGAGGATGAAAAGTGATGATCACTGATTCGCCGTTGATGGCTTTAGCTTCCTTTATAAGTTCGCCGATCACCTGCCGGTGACCCATGTGTACGCCATCAAAAGTACCAATGGTGATCACTGCGTTACGGAAAGCGGGTAATTGGTCAATGTTGCGGTGTACTTTCATAATGAGGGGCGAAACTAACTGGTATTTTGAAATTTTGGAATTGGGAAATTGTTGATCGTACATTTAAATATTTTTGTAAACGCCGATAGATAATCTAGGGTTGCTTACAAGCAAATTTCCCAATTTCCCAATTCCAAAATTTCAAAATATTCTTTACCACCGATTGGTTAGTTTTGCGCCACAATTTACATCATGAGCCTGTATTCAAAAAGAGGGGTTTCCGCACAAAAAGAAGAAGTGCATGAGGCAACAAAAAATCTTGACCAGGGACTTTATCCAAAAGCATTCTGCAAAATATATCCGGATGTGCTTTGTGGCGATGACCAATGGGTAAATGTAATGCACGCGGATGGAGCAGGCACGAAGAGCATTCTCGCTTATTTATACTGGAAAGAAACAGGCGATACGAGCATCTGGAGAGGAATAGCGCAGGATGCCATTGTAATGAATCTCGATGATCTCCTTTGCGTGGGCATTTATGATCAACTGATCTTTTCTTCTACTATCGATCGCAATAAACACCTGATACCTGCTAGTGTGCTGGAAGCTGTTATCAACGGCAGCCAGCAGTTTTTTGATGACATGAAGAAATATGGCATCAATATCACCTATATGGGCGGAGAAACAGCCGATGTAGGCGATGTGGTAAGAACGATGGCCGTGAACGGAACAATGACGGCGAGGTGGCAAAAATCAAAACTGGTAACGAATGAAAAGATCCAGCCAGGTGATGTGATTGTTGGTTTGGCAGGATTTGGTCAGACAAATTATGAAACATCTTATAACAGCGGGTTAGCCAGTAATGGATTGACCAGTGCACGGCATGATGTATTGCAAAAGATGTATGGAGAAAAATATCCTGAATCATTTGATAATGCACTGGATAAAGATGTTGTATATATCGGGCCACATAAAATGACGGATAAAGTGATGGCGGGTAAAGAGGAAGTAACAGTTGGACAATTATTATTGAGCCCTACGCGCACTTTTGCACCGGTATTAAAAGAATTACTCGAGGATCATTTTGATGCGATACATGGATTGATCCATTGCAGTGGTGGAGGACAAACAAAATGTTTGAAATATGTCCCGGAAAATGTGCGGATCATCAAGGATAATCTATTTGAACCACCGGTTATTTTTCAACTTATACAGGAAGCAAGCAAATCAGATCATCGCGAAATGTACCAGGTATTCAATATGGGAACAAGACTGGAAATTTATACGAATGAAAAAGATGCACAGAAAATGATCAGTGTGGCAAAAGGATTTGGTGTTGATGCACAGGTTATTGGTAGGGTAGAAGCGAGTGAGAAAAAAGAATTGATCATAAAGACTTCGGAAAATCAACTTCGCTATTAGTTAACCACTTCATAGATCAGCGAAGGAACTTTCTTTTCTTTTCCATTTTCCAGCAAAATGATATTGTCAATCGTAATGAGATTACCTGCGTAAATACCGTTTATTAATTTTATTATACCAGCACTGATTTGATTACCGTTGTTTTCTATTGCTGCAATATCTCCATTAGAAAGATCAGTGGTAAAAGTGAAGCTTTTTATAGAAACATCATCTTTCAACTTCAGCAGCGTATTTGCATTTGCCTTTTTAAGTTCAATTACCGATATCGTAGGAATTGTATTAACTATTTTTTCTGATGGATCAATAATATGGAAACTAACTGGTTGAAAATACCATGTCTTTCCATTAGCGATTGTTTCAGCCGAAGGAATAACTTTATGTATATGACTGATAACGGCCTCACACGCTGCTGCCATTCCTGATCCTGCATAATTCAATACAACTGGTTCGGAGACATTTCCTTTTGAATCGACGGCAAACCTTACATAAAGGTTATACAATCCGGCGACTAATTTTTCACCCGGTGTTGCAGTGAGATTTATATTTCTTTCAAAATATCTTTTCCAATACGATGAACCAGGTTCTACCGGTGAAAGATCAGAGATCGTATTAGTTGTTTGCGCCGGACTGCTTTTATCAAGGTAACTGACATATACAACATCTCCCAGCTTGATAGCAGACGCATCTTGCGCTGAGCCATTACCGACACTAAAAGTTATTGTTTGTTTATGATATGCGGTTACTATGTGGCCATTTTGCATGGCAGGCTGCCATCTTGGTCCGTTCTTTATAATACGAATTGCTTCCTCTTCCATTCCATATCCATGATTAGTAACCGTCCTTACACCATTGATACTTCCATTTGTACTCACAATAAATTGTACATCTACTGAATATTGTCCGGCTGGTGCATGATTTTTAACTGGTACATTCACATCAAGATTGTTCTTCAGGTAAGTTTGCCAGGCTGTTTGGCCACCCATAAAACCAGCT
>JBDTPD010000570.1:0-3391 GCA_039932855.1 Chitinophagaceae bacterium
ATACAATTTCAAAGGGCTACTAAAATTTGTCCGGATATTATTCACCGGCAAAAGACAAACATCCGCAGCATTGATATAGGTATTGACCGCTTGCATAGGCACAAAATCAATAAGTTGAATATTAGCGCAATTTTCCGCAAGCGTTCTAAGTGATTTCGAGTACTCATCTTTCATAAGGCCAACAATCAAAAGCACATGATCCGGCTTTGAAGCAAGTGCCTCCTCCTTAAAAAGTTGAATAAGCAATTCTATTCCGTGCCATTTGCTGGCCATACCGGAGAATAAAAAATATTTGTAGCCACTGTTCAAACCAAGCTGCCGCCTGCATTCCAACTGGTCCCTTGGAAAAAAATCTTTTGTATTCGCTCCATTATAAATACACAGCGTTGGCTTTTGATATGGGGCCACCAGCTTTTTTAAACTGGGGCTATTTATTATTATTCCTGACGAGCGTGTAAGATTTCTCCGCTCGGACCATATCAATAACCAGGTCAGCTTCTTCCCTATCCAGGATTTATCCAGAAAGGGCAACTCACTTTTAAGATCGGTGTGGAGCTCATAGACCATCCTGATCTTTTTCAGTCTTAGTAATACATTGGATAGCGGAATGATCGTTTGTCTTTCGATGACAACGGCGCCTTTATCGATCCCTGTCAACTTAAAAAACAGGGTTACATCAAAAACCAGTGCATAAAGATAAGAGAGGGGCCTGATGGAAGAACCTTTCGGATAATATAGCCTGAAATTTCCGGCGCCTAAAACTTCGCGTAGGGCTTCGGCCTTTTGCCTGGTAGCATTATTCCTGCCGGTGTTTCCGTCGAGGTTAAATCCGGCAATGTAAATCACTTGTAGGTTCGGCATATATATTGCGTGACTAAGCTACGAATATGGACACAAAAACAACATTAGTATTGGGAGCGTCGAACAATCCTTCGAGGTACAGTAATATGGCCATCAACAAGCTGCGCGAGCACGATCATCCCGTGGTGGCCATTGGAAAACGCCCGGGAACTGTTGGGGATACAAAACTGGAAACTGAAACGAGGAAGATAGAAAACATAGATACGGTCACCATGTACCTTAACCCCGCCAATCAAAAAGAATATTACCAATACATATTATCCCTGCACCCCAGGCGGATCATCTTTAATCCCGGGGCGGAAAATGAAGAACTCGCCGGGTTGGCCGCTGCAAAGGGGATAAAACCTGTGGAGGCATGCACGCTGGTGTTATTGTCTACGGGGCAATACTAATATTCACCATAGGGATCTGATTAATTCACCGTGGTTCTACTGTATTTTAACTCTTCTTGCGGATTGTGCTTGGTTAAATAGGGGAGATTGCATTTCTTTATTTCGGAAATGACCATAACCCTTGCCTTATACCAAACCCTACTTCTTACGGATGATCCTGGAAAGGTGGAAGAGAACGGACCATATAAATGTACCAAGTCAAATGCCTGGCTTGGGCATGGTTATTATTTTTGGGATAGCCATATAGAATTGGGCCATTGGTGGGGCCAGGTTATATATGGGGCCAACTATATTATTTGCAAGGCAACTGCCTTATTGAATAAAAGGTGTCTTGATTTACATGGAAATGGCGAGCATAGGAGTGAGTTCAGAGTTCATACATGGACCTACAACCTCCGGTGCAGGTTTGCTTGTTCAGTAAGACGGCATTATCTTTGCAAAACTATAAAATATCTTACCCCGAAGATTTAGTTGAATCATATACTTAATCCTCAACCTTAATCCTTTATGTTAGAGAAGTTAAAAAAATATCTGAAGGAAACAAATCCTGAAGAAGTTCGGAAGGAATGGAGCAAAATTGAGAATATGGGTTTTACCGGACCCAATGCCTTTGAATATGTTCAATTTCTGACAGACAACTATCAGCTTTTGTTGCACCGCTATTGTAAGCAAACAATTGTAAATATTCCAAAAGATATGACCCCGAATTTTTCGGGGTCTTTATTTTTAAACTATGCCCTATCATGAAAGCAAGTAAAGCAGGATTCAACCTAGATCATTACAAAATAACCAGGTTTTCATTTAATGAAAATGCAACTGATGCCGAGGCTATTACCGTTAAGTTTGAGCCTGCAGGAAAATACAATCCGAATACAGGGATTTTTATCCTGAGCTCTAATTTTCAGGCCAGTTATGGCGAGAAGGAAACTGAATTAATATCCGCCACCATGGAATCTCACTTTAAATTTGAAATGCCTGTTCAACAAACTGAAATTCCTGAGTACTTTTATAGAAACAGCATAGCGATTGTATTTCCATATTTACGGGCTTTTGTAAGTACATTAACCTCAGTTGCAAATGCCAAACCACTTATATTACCTGTAATGAATTTAAGTGCACTTGATGAACCATTAAGATTGAATACAACCATTATTTAATATTATTTTTAAAGGCATTGCCATAATACTATTCATGAAATTTATTACTGTAACGATATTCATGTTCCTGTTCAAGTTTTGCTATAAAGACTCACCGCTTCCGTGCGAAAAATGGGAGTATAAGGATCAATGCGTTTCTTTCTCCCCCGATTATGTTTGTCCGGACAGTACAATAGTGTTGCAAGGCCCCGTTTGCGGTAGCGGTTTAATTGATGCAAAAGCTGGCATGACCACACTTCTCATTAACGACCCCGATAGAAAAGTGGTGAGGTTTTATGTTCGGAAGTTGTAGGTGGTAATTTTGGCAATCATAAAAATCATCGTTAAGACAAGGATTGGAAGTAGTTACTACCGAAAGGCATCATCTCCGTTTGCGCAAATAATAAAGCCCCCGCCAGGGATAATCTAAACAAGATCTGCAGGTCTGAAATATTACAAACAAATATTTGGTGGAGTCCCGAAATAATGTGACCTATGTAGGTAGCCGTACTCTCCCTTGTTACCAGGACAGGTAGCTTTCTCTTAATAAACTGGAAGATGAAGCGAATTCACGCCTTGATTTTGTGCGTGGTTCTCGTTTGTACAAATGCCTTGTACGCTCAGGAACCGCAGGTGCCTCTTAGTGTGTCTAATAAAGCGAAACCCTTTCTTTTTGCGCAACTCCCCGATTCGTTTGAAGTCAGTTACCCCGAACTTCAAAAATTGATTTCAACAGAAGTTGAAGAAGCCTTTTCATTACAATTATCCAGCCAGTTTCTTATAAATGGAAAAATTGTTAACAAAACCCAGCAGAATTCCGGAACTATTTCTATAAACGCCCGCATCGCTAATTACAACAACGCACTTTTTAATATTTCCATCTCACTGCTTGCAGACAACTCATCCAATATCCAGGGAAGAATCATTCAACCAAAGTTTAACGACGTCCTGATTTTATACAAAGAAAAGCTATGACGCTACGTAAGAGTCAAATAAAATCTC
>JBDTPD010000571.1:0-3388 GCA_039932855.1 Chitinophagaceae bacterium
AAGAGGAAAAATCAAATGGCGGCGGCACAACCCTCATCGGTGCCGGTACTACTCTGAAAGGCGACATCAACAGCAACAGTGACATTCGTATTGATGGTACCATCATCGGCAACATCCACAGCACCGCGAAGGTGGTGATCGGAGCCAATGGCGTGGTAGAAGGAAATATTTCCGGCAACCAGGCTGATATCATCGGCAAGGTTTCAGGAAATGTCAAAGCAAAAGATCTGCTGCAGTTACGCGGAGATTCTATCGTTACCGGTAATGTATATGCAGGCAAACTGCAGGTAGAACCAAGCGCAGTATTCAATGGCGAATGTCATATGGGTACCAACGTAGTGGAAATGAGCAATGGCAATGAGCAAAAGCAACTCGCCGTCAACTAATAAAAAATTTGTTCTTCGTTATGCTGGCCTGGCAACACAGTTACTGGTTGCCATTGGCATAGCTGTGTTTATAGGTATCAAAGCCGACGGATGGCTGCATTCATCGCCATTACTTTCCAGTGTATTACCTTTGCTCGTCCTGATTGGTATATTTTATAAATTGATACGGGAAACTGGTAATAAAAAGAATGATGAGACAATCTAAACTCGCTGCTATCCGTCCTATACTGATACTGTTCGTGGCCCTGACTGGTTTTTTTATAGCAGGGAGAAATTTTCTTGCCAAACGAAACATCGACCAGGAAGTGTTGATCGCTGGTAATCTCTTACTGGTTTCAGTTACCGTCATATCTTACCTTTTATTTATCCGCAGTATAAAGTCTACCAATCCCAACGCCTTCGTACGCGCGATGTACGGAAGCTTTATTTTAAAATTTTTTGTCATTGCCATCGCGGCTTTTATATATATCATGGTTACAAAAAGCAGTGTGAACAAAGGAGCGCTGATCGTTTGTATGATCTTGTACCTGTTATATACATTTATTGAAGTGTCGGTATTACTAAAGTTGATGAAGAAGAATAAGAATGCCTAAGAAGGAAGTTCCTATCGGACAGTTGAATGATTATTTACCCGCCGGTACCTATGCACCTGTGCTGGAATATCTGCGTCTCTACAAAGTACATCTTACCGTTGCCCGCGAAAGAAAAAGTATTCTCGGTGATTACCGTCACCGCACCCGCGACGACAATCATCGCATCAGTGTCAATGGCGGATTGAATCAATGGTCATTCCTCATAACCCTATTACATGAACTCGCTCACTTACTCACCTTTGAAGAATTTGGTAATAAAGTATCAGCACACGGACGTGAATGGAAAAATATCTATGGACGATTACTCGCGCAATTTCTTCGGCATAAAATTTTTCCTCCCGATATAGAAGAGGAGCTCATTCGCTCACTAAAAAATCCTGCGGCCAGTACCTGCGCCGAAGATGGATTACTTCGCATCCTTCGTCGCTACGATGGAAAAGAACAAACAAACAGATTGGTAGAAGAACTTCCACTTAATGCATTGTTTCGTACCAGCGATGGACGAATATTTAAAAAAGGAGAGAAGCTGCGTAAACGATTTAAGTGTACGGAAGTAAAAACGGGAAAGCAGTATTTGTTTAGTCCGGTGTATGAAGTGGAAGATTTTACATTCCTTTAAATGCTTTTCAACATCCAAAGACTACACCCCGTATGTCCGCTATTTCCCATTGGTCCCTGGAGATATTCAAAACCAAATTTTGCATAAGCATTCAATGCTAATTTTAATTCAGGCATTGTCTCGAGATATACCTGGTTATAACCGGCTTCTTTTGCAAAGGCCAGGATTTTTTCAATCATGGCTTTGCCGATATTTAATCCACGGGCTTTTGATAAGAGATACATTTTTACCAACTCACAAGTTCCGGCTGGCAGACCTTCAGTAGGGTAGATCCCGCCACCACCTACCATTTCATTATCGAGCAGTGCAATAAAGTAGGCAGAACCAGGCTGCTGAAATAATTCAAACAAATGATCGGTTGTTGGATCATAGTAAACTGTACCGGGTTTAGCGGCGCCAAATTCTGCAAGCGTATTACGAATGATCGTAGCCAGTGGCGCATTATCTGCTGGTGCTATCGGACGAATGGTAAGCATAGGCAAAAATAAGAGTTGAAGGTTGAAAGTTGAAGATGTTGAATGATGACAGTTCAAATCATTGTACGGCTAACATTCAACATCTTCAACTTTCAACCTTCAACTTCTTGAAACTTCTTTATATTGTGAGACAAATTTAAACACGAAAGCAATGATCAACCATTCTTTACTACGTATTGTTGCCATGACTGTAACGACTGCTGCTATTTTTTCCTGTAATAATGAATCAGAAAAAAAGCAAACAACAGATAGTTCTACAGCAAGCAAGGCATCTCTTTCTTTTGCAGATTCTATGCAACCGATTTCACAACCTTTGGTCAGCGAAATTTATACAGCTGATCCATCTGCTCACGTCTTCGACGGAAAGATCTATGTCTATCCATCGCATGATTATGAAGCAGGTGTTCCTGAGGATGATCTCGGTAGTCATTTCGCTATGAAAGATTATCATATTCTGTCAATGGATAGTGTTGGCGGAAAAGTAACTGACAATGGTGTAGCACTTGATATCAAAGATGTGCCATGGGCCGGTCGCCAGATGTGGGCACCTGATGCAGCGTATAATAATGGAACATACTATTTATATTTTCCTGTAAAAGATAAATCAGACATTTTCCATATCGGCGTTGCAACCAGTACTTCGCCTGTTGGTCCATTCAAAGCAGAAGCTAAACCAATCGCAGGTAGCTATAGTATCGACCCTGCTGTATTCAAAGATGATGATGGTTCGTATTACATGTACTTCGGTGGTATCTGGGGCGGTCAGTTACAACGCTGGCAGACCGGTAAATACAATGCAAAAGATACTTATCCTGCCGACAGTATGCCTGCTTTAAGTGCTAAAGTAGTAAAGCTGGGAAAAGATATGAAGAGCTTTGATGGAAAAGTAAAAGATGTACAGCTACTCGATGAAAATGGTAAGCCACTTACTGTAAAAGATAATAACCGGCGCTTCTTCGAAGCATCATGGGTACATAAATACAATGGCAAATATTATTTCTCCTATTCAACCGGTGATACACATTTCATTTGTTATGCTATTGGTGATAAACCATGGGGGCCATTTACCTATAAAGGAGTTGTATTAAATCCTGTACAGGGCTGGACCAATCACCATTCTATTATAGAAGCTGGAAACAAATGGTACCTGTTCTATCACGATGTACAACTTTCCGGCAAAACGCATCTGCGCAATGTAAAAGTCACCGAGCTGCATTACCGGCCGGATGGTAGTATTGTTACTGTTGATGCATACACGAAGAAGTAGTTCAGTCTGACAGTCTGCAGTCGGCAGTCAGCACCGCTAGCCAGGAA
>JBDTPD010000572.1:0-3386 GCA_039932855.1 Chitinophagaceae bacterium
TAAGATTGCGCAGGATCTTCATGACAATGTTGGTTCCACGCTCAGTAGTATTTCTATATACAGCCAGGTAGCGCAAATGCAAAGTGATGAAAATGATAAACGTGAATTGAATGACATCTTAGGAAAGATCAGTCTTACCTCTACTGATATGATATCGGAAATGAATGATATCGTTTGGGCTATCAATCCGCGTAATGATAGCATGGAAAGAATGATCCAGCGAATGGAATCTTTTGCGAAGCCTTTGCTGGCGGCAAAAGATATCCGTTTTACATTCAACTATGATCCGGCTATTCTTGCTGCGGCACTGGAAATGGAAAAGCGTAAAAACTTTTACCTGATATTCAAAGAAGCGATCAACAACAGCATCAAGTATTCCGGCGCTACTATGGTAAAAGTGGATATAGGGATGAAGAATCGTAAATTGGAGCTAACGGTAAAAGATAATGGAAAAGGCTTTGATACAGCCAAATTGAAGACCGGCCAATCGCAATCATTATCAGGTAATGGGTTGAGAAACATGAAAATGAGAGCGGCAGAAATGAAAGGGGAAATACGTATTGAAAGCAAACCGGGAGAAGGGACGTCTGTCAGCCTCATCAGTTCCATCCCCTGATTTGGGGATAGGCAGACAGGCGATATTAATGCAATTTTAACTAATACTTTTATTATGAGTTTACGCATTGCCATCTTTGACGACAACAAGAATATCCGTGAAAGCATAACAATGCTTTTAAAGACAGTGAAAGAATTTGAGGTAGTAGGTTCTTTTTCGCATGTGCTCGATTGTGTGGACGACACGAGAGAATGTCACCCGGATGTTATTTTAATGGATATCGAAATGCCGGGGATGACTGGTATTGAAGCGGTATTAAAATTAAAAAAAGAGTTCCCTCATATTCAGGTTCTGATGCAAACAGTTTTTGAAGATGATGAAAGGGTCTTTGACTCTATTTGTGCCGGTGCATCTGGTTACATTTTAAAAAATCATCTCAATGTAAAACTGGTAGAAGCCATTCGTGAAATGCAATTCGGCGGATCACCAATGTCTCCTTCTATTGCCAGGAAGGTGCTGAATAAAATGCAGTCTGTTCAACAGCACATCAAACCTGAGCAAGCGCCTGAATACAATCTTACGCCACGCGAAAAAGAAGTACTCGCTTGTATAGTCGAAGGATTGAGTTATAAAATGATCGCCGATAAATTATTTATCAGTTACGAAACAGTGCGAAGCCATGTAAAGAAAATTTATGAAAAATTGCATGTGGCATCACTGACAGAGGTTGTTGCGAAGGCGATTAATCAGCGAATAGTTTAATTCACCCCCCCAGCCCCTAAAGGCGAGGATCGAATATTGAACCTGCCTGTCCGGCAGGCAAGGAACAAGGAATATCGAAAGATGAAGTAAATACATTTTATCATTCGATATTTTTTCTTACTCCCCTTTAGGGCTGGGGGTACTTCATCTCACCACATTCGGTGATATCATTCCGCCAATCCGGGCATTGTTCAATCTTCTTTACAGATCGATATTTGCAATCTGTAAATAGATAACTATGAACAAAACCAGTTTGATGATTTCTTCTATTAAAGTGAAAGCGGCCCACTTCCTGAAAATTATGCAGATGATAACTTCTCCTTTGCGTGATCTTCCCAGACTTGATTTTAATATGGAGAAAGCGGAAATGAATTACCTGTGTTGAACATGTTCATGCACTGATCACGACTCTATAAAAATTCAGAATATACGGACGGTGATTTACGCAATGTCCCCGGTTTGAAACCGGGGCATTTTTTATTTACCTGCAAGAATTTCTCCTAATGCTTTATCAAATAATCCATCGTTTCCATATTCGATAACGCGACCTAACTCTTTTCCATTTTTCATAACAATAATAGTAGGAACATTCGTCACATTCATAGCTTCTGAAAGATGACTCAGCGTTTTCTTATCACGGTCAACACCGATAAGTGTCACTTTATCATTTGGAAAGCCAGATTTATCTAACAAAGAAAAAAAGCGTGGGATAACGAAATGAGAATCTTCGCACCATGTTCCCATGAACACAAGTAATTGAATAGAATCAGTATTTTTTTTCAGCGCCGCAACAGCTGCTTCATTAGGAGAATATAATTTTTGCGCCTCTGCGTACCAGGTAAAGCTGGGTTCTTTTTCCAATAGAGATCGTGAGATAATTCCTTTCATCACTTTGTCGCCACTCTTAGCGTCTGTTGACACTTCAAATTGAGTTTGAGAAAAAACAGGAATAGCAGTTAATAAAACGAATGCAGTGAGAATAAATGTTTTCTTCATAAATAGAACATAAAGGAGTGTAAAATTAGCAGCAAGCGATCAAAAGATGAGGAGAAGTTTGTTAAAGTTGCAATGGGGCGTAATATGAATGTCGTTATAAATTCGCCTTTAACTCCAGTAAAAGTGCTTTGATCTTTTCCAGTGATTGGATCATTCCGAATTTTTCTTCCGCCCTTTTATTTTTCTTCAGGTAATCTTTAGCGCCTTCGATCGTAAACTTGCGACGACGGAGCAGATCATAGATCAACTCCAGGTTTTTTACATCGACAGGACGGAAGAAGCGATCGCCTTTACGATTCTTGCGCGGCTGAAGAATATCAAATTCTGTTTCCCAATAACGGATGAGTGATTGGTTTTCGCGGAACATGATCGCTACTTCACCAATCGAATAATATTGTTTCTGAAAAAGGATTTCATCTTCCGGTACCTGTATCAGATCTGCTGAGAGAGCAATGTCTTTTAATGAACGACGTCCCCTTGGAGAACCACTTTTTTTGACTGGCATATTCGTTGGGGTGGCTTTTTTTTCTTTTGCTACTGGTGCAGCTGGTCTTTTGGCTACCGCCGTATCAGCGGTGTTAGCTGAACTAAATTCAAAAGTTATTTGTGTAAGTGGTTTCGTCATACAGTATTATAAAGATACAAACGATGTGTGCTCTATAGCAAAGTTGATACCAAGGTGTGGAAAAGTAGTCAGTTCGCAGTTGGCAGTTGGCAGTCTACAGTCTATCAGTCGGCAGTCACATGCTGATAAAAGAAATGTTTTTCACTTCTGTGCATAAAAATACTTTATCACACTTAATGAATGTGACTGCCGACTGATAGACTGTAGACTGCCAACTGAAAACAACTGAATTAATCAAGACTCTGATTGGAAGACGCTGCCTGCTTTAAGATGCGGTCAAACTGATCGGGAGAGAGATCATTGTAGAAGAAATAAACAGGATCTATTTTGGTGCCGCCTTTGTGTACTTCATAGTGGCAGTGCGGACCTGTGGATTTACCGGTGCTGCCTACCCAGCCGATCACCTCACCGCGCTTTACCTGCTCGCCCGCAGTTACTTTCACCCGC
>JBDTPD010000573.1:0-3380 GCA_039932855.1 Chitinophagaceae bacterium
GTAGCCATCGTCAATGCAGTAGGAAATGGAGTAGCCGATGATAAAGCTGTATATGCCTATGTGCCGGCTATGATCAAGTATTATTTGAATGAAGAGATCATTTTGCCGAATGTGCCGACATATGGTTTGGAAAATATGGAAGCACGGCAATATGTATTTGACAATATTGAAACAATGGTCATCAAACGCACCAATCAATCCGGTGGTTATGGAATGGTGATGGGAAATAAAGCAGATGAAAAAGAACTGGAAGCAATAAAGAAAGCGATTAATGAAACACCGCGTGAATTCATTGCGCAACCAATCATCAAACTATCAACTGTTCCCTGTTTGATCGATGGAAAATTACAACCACGACATGTCGATCTTCGCCCCTACGCTTTGTGCGGACCAAACGGCATCAAGATAGTACCGGGTGGATTGACAAGAGTAGCATTGAAAGAAGGTTCGTTGGTAGTAAACTCATCGCAGGGAGGAGGAAGTAAGGATACGTGGGTGGTCGATCTGTGAGAGGAAAGCTATTAGCTTTTAGCGGTTAGCTATTAGTTTAATACATCGAACACTCATTCTAGAATAAGACCTAACAGCTAATAGCTAAAAGCTAACAGCTCTAAAAAGAATATACAAATTTCAAGATGCTCAGTAGAATCGCCGATTCACTTTTTTGGTTGAACAGATACATGGAACGTAATGATTGCCTGACAAGGGTGATCAGGACAAACTATATTTTGTCGTTTGATGCGGGACAGACAACTGATTTTTCCTGGAAAGAAGTGATCAGGCTTTTTGCACATGCCTCTCCTGAATTGATAGAAGAACAGGGCGATACCGATACAGCTGCGCTGAAATTTTTAATTGCCAATCCAAAAAATCTCAACTCTTCAAAAGTATTGATCTCAAAGGCAAGAGAAAATGCAAGAGGCGTACAGGATCATATTACCAAAGAAGTGTGGGAACAGATCAATCGTCTTTATCATATCGTGAACGAACCGAAACTGCATGAAAATATTTCGGGTACGCGTACCCTGGAAACGATAGATTTGTTGAATCAGAATAGTATTTTATTTTATGGTGTTACTGATAGCACAATGCCACGTGGACAGGGATGGAACTTCATGAATATCGGTAAGTTCATTGAGCGTTGTTTGCTAACGATCGACACAGCAGATGCACATTTCAGAAAAATTGATTACCGGTTGGATATACCACAGCATATTGTTTTCTGGAGAAATTTATTGCTTTCCTTATCAGGTTATGAATTATACCTGAAAAATTATAACCGCGATCAACACAACGTGAATGTTGTAGATCATATTATTTTCAACCGGAATTTTCCCCGCTCGCTTTTTTATTCGCTTAACCGGATAAAAAAATACCTGAACGATATCGTGGAAGATACCAAGATCGACGGAAGTAATTTGTTGCAAAAAAATTTTGGTCGTGTTTGCAGTAAAGTAGAATTTGCAGACATGAATACGATACAGCAAACAGGTTTGTCCCCATTCTTACATTCTTTACGACATGACCTGGTTGAATTTTCCAATCACCTTACCCGTATTTATTTTTCATACGCCTAAACACAACGAATGCCCGTTTTCAATATACATCACATTACCAAATACGAATACGACCGTCCCGTTAAAGAAAGTGTGAATGAGATCAGGATTTATCCTTACGCCAGCAATCAGCAGGAGCTTTTACATCATGATCTGCGTATTACTGGTCACCCTGATATTTTAACGGCCAGTGATTATTGGGGCAACCGCACAGGTATGTTCAACCTGATGTCATCTCACCGCGAACTCACTATAGAAAGCAAACTGATCGTACGTACATTAGGAAATGCAGAAGCAGCGGTTAATTATATTTCGGGACTTGATGATTTGAAGAAAGAAATTTCTGCCAACCTTGGTTTATTAGAGCTTTCCTATATCAAGAATATTGAATTGAAAGAACAAATCAGTGCGCTGGCAAAAGAATTTGCAACACCTGGTATGTCTGTTGGTGAGATCGTATTCAAATGCTCCGATTATATTTTCACCAACTTCACTTATAACAAAGGCATTACTTCCATCGAAACAACTATAAAAGAAATATTAGAATTGCGTGCAGGAGTCTGCCAGGACTTTGCACACATCATGCTGGAGATACTTCGCAGTATGGGCATTCCGAGTCGCTATGTGAGCGGATATATTTGCCCCAATAAAAACGGTATGCGTGGAGAAGGCGCTACGCATGCATGGGTAGAAGCATGGATTCCCGGTAATGGCTGGGTCGGCACCGATCCTACTAATAATGTATGGGTCACTACTCACCACGTCAAACTCGCCGTGGGTCGCAACTTCAATGATTGCTCACCAGTGAAAGGTACTTTCAAAGGACCTGCACGTCAATCTCTCTCTGTATACGTCGCTGTCGGCTATGAGGATGGCCAGATATTTGAAGACATGAATAATGTAAAACTGGAAAAGCTGGCAGGCACGGATGATCTTCCTGAATATCTTGAAACGTTTGCCGCACAACAGCAGCAACAACAGTAGGCAGTTCTCAGTGGGCAGTTGGCAATCCAGTCAACAGTCTACCAGTTCGCAGTCTACAGTCGCAGTCATTCTGTGGCAGCTTTACGTTGTGTCAGAGGTGCGTAAAGAGTCTTAAATTGCAAGTCTTTTCCTTTTTGCCAATTGCCTATTAATTTACTGGAAGATGACGCCACTCGCAGAACGCATACGTCCGACTACATTAGATGAACTGGCTGGTCAGCAACATTTGACCGGCAAAGGAAGCATTTTGCGCACAGCGATCGAACATGGACATATTCCTTCGATGATATTATGGGGACCTCCGGGTACAGGCAAAACGACCATCGCGAATATTATTGCCAATACATTGAATGTCCCCTTCTTTACACTCAGCGCTATCAGTTCAGGTGTGAAGGATGTGCGTGATGTGATAGAACAGGCAAAGACAAAACCTGATTGCATTTTATTTATTGATGAAATACATCGTTTCAATAAAGGACAACAGGATGCTTTATTAGGAGCTGTTGAGAAAGGGATCATTACATTGATCGGCGCTACTACTGAAAATCCATCGTTCGAAGTCAATAGCGCCTTGCTTAGTCGTTGCCAGGTGTATGTATTAAAAGCATTGGATGAAAAAGATCTGATTCAATTATTACATACCGCTATTGAAAAAGATGAGGGGCTGAAAAAAAAACATATTCAATTAAAAGAAACAGCCGCTTTAATTAATATTTCCGGTGGCGATGCGAGGAAGTTGTTGAATTTGTTGGAGCTGGTGGCGGAGACGGCCAACCCGGCCTCCTCCAAACCCCCTCCCAAAGAGGGGGCTTCCGAACACCCAAATAAAAAGAAGAATAT
>JBDTPD010000574.1:0-3376 GCA_039932855.1 Chitinophagaceae bacterium
GTTGGTGGCACCGTGAATTTATTTGCAACAGTATCGCCCAATGCCAGTTATTCATGGACTGGTCCAAATGCATTTACTGCTGTTATTGCTAATCCAACCATCACCAATGCAGCGGTTGCGAATACAGGCACGTATACTGTTACGATTACTATCCCGGGTACTACCTGTAGTTTTGCACCAACGACATCTGTAACGGTGATAGCGCCAACACAAACACTCGCTGGTACGCCGGGTGGTGGCGCATCAACACAGGTACAGAATATTAATACCGCATCAGGTTTTTATAACGACGTCACCTGTAATCTTATTGATAGAGTAACTGCATCCGGTGCAAGTCCGGTTACAGGAACAATCACTTCTAAAACATGGATAGAGTCAACAGTACCAAGTGTAAACGGATCACCGTATGTTGCACGCCATTATGAAGTGAATCCTGCTACTAATCCAACCACTGCTACAGGTACTATTACTTTGTATTTCTTACAGTCTGAATTCAATGCATTCAATGCTGCCGCAGGAAGTTCACGAAAGCTACCAACTGGTACTGCTGATGCGGCGGGTATTGCTAATCTTCGCATTGGCACCTTTAGTGGTACTTCTTCCAACAATACCGGGTTACCATCTACCTATACAGGTCCGGGGCCGGTGATTGATCCTACCGATGCAAATATTGTTTGGAACGGCACGGCAGGAAGATGGGAAATTACTTTCAATGTGACCGGCTTTGGTGGTTTCATTGTACAAACGAATCTGTTTGTATTACCGGTAACATGGGTCTTCTTTACCGCAGAGAAAGTAAATCAAACCGTGTTGTTGAAATGGGAAACAGCTACTGAATTAAACAGCAGTCGTTTTATTGTTGAACATTCTATTGATGGTATTAATTTCTTACCAATTGGCACCCTGGCTGCAGCAGGTAACAGTAACAGCCTTGTCGATTATAGTTTTGTACATAATGCTCCGCAAGCGGGAAATAATTTCTATCGCCTGCAACAGGTAGATATCGATAGACGTATATCTTATAGTGAGATCAGGCCGGTAGTGTTCCCTGCACTCAATAATGATTTTGTGATCATCGTAAATCCTGTACGTGGTGGCGTACTCGAAGTACGATTCAGTAAAGATGGTGTTGCTTATATTTCTACTACCAGTGGACAAGCGATCCGTAGTCAGCGTGTAACGGCAGGTCGTCAAACTATTAGTGTGAGTGACCTGGCAACGGGTACTTATTTGCTGAAGTTCGGGAAGGAGACAAAGAAGTTCCTCGTGGAGTAGTGATTATGTTCAAGAGATTTCGGGGAATAAACTTCACTACACTATTATTACCTGAAGTGTATATTATTGTTCGCTAATAACTGATCGAGTTCCCTACTGCGCTTTTTATAAACAGATTTATTTGCGGTAGGAAAATTCAATGATCTGTGGCCTCCCAAAGTTGCATGTCCTCCGTATAGATATTTCATCTTTATGAAATTCCTGTATTCGTTAATGATAAGATGGGAGAATTTCGTATTACCAGACATGTCTGCAAATGTGTAATCAATAGCTCTCTTATCTGAAATATTCTGTGTTAATAATTGAAAAGCGAGGCTATCATTATGATCGAGGATGTATAGAAAAGAATAATATTTTAACGAATAAGAAGTATCATTAAAATAATTTACAGCGCCGTTCAACGTTGATAACGCAAATAAGCTATCTGCTTTCTTATACAATTCAGAATAGGAATTGCAGGCAAAGCCTAAACAATAAGACTCTATATAGTCGCACTTCTTTATCTCTGCCATTAATCGTTGCGCTTCCTGGTTACTTTGTGGAGAAGAACTGACTATAAAGCTGAAAATAGCTGATATAAGAATATGAATTTTCATTGCCTGGCGGTTTATATATAAATATACAAAACCTGATCTGGTTGCAAAGTCACACCTGTAAATTTGCGGACCTGGGATTTGAAGACAGTATATTATTCAGAATTCCAATTACTTTTACGCTAATTATCACGTAGAATGATTTCTATTATCAAAGCGACAGAAAAAGACGCGGCATTACTTTCGGAATTGGCGAAAATTACATTTATCCAATCGCATGGACATAGTGTGGAGAAAGAAGATATCGATAGCTATGTGACAGAAAAATATAGTGAAGCTATTTTGAAACAAGAATTAAGTGACCGTCGAAGTATTTATCATCTTCTTTATTATAATGATCAGCCGGCTGGGTTTTCTAAAATCATCTTTAATGAACCGTACAAAGACAGTGATGTAAAAAATATAACCAAGCTGGAACGGATTTATTTACTGAAAGAATATTATGATCTAAAGCTGGGGAAAGAATTATTTGCTTTTAATATGGAGTTGGCAAAGGTAAATGACCAGTCAGGGATCTGGTTATATGTATGGAAAGAAAATGAACGGGCGGTTAAGTTTTATCAGAAGAACGGGTTTGAGATTATCGGAAGTTATGATTTTAAGATTTCGGAGAGGAGGTCTAATCCGAATTATTTGATGATTCTTACACTCTAATGTTTATACAGTTTATGTCTTAAAATAAACTTATGAGAACAGAGGCAGAACTCCAACAACATTTAAATGTTATAAAATAGTGTGGTTTCTTAAATCCACTTAGCAATGAAAAGCTATTATTATGCTCACCGGTCTCCACCTCACCTCTTCCCTCTCCACCTTCTCCCCTCCTTTATTTCCAAAATAAACCAACGACGAAACAACCAATACAACATTCCCGGGTTTCGTATTCACCTTCATTAATATTTCCTGTGTCGCTACTTTCTGATCAGTATTCGGAAAACTAAAACTCGTATAAAATCCTTTTGTACCGGATTGTGTAAGCAGGTTACAGGAAACAGCACCAATCCTGCATTCAATACTTGTTGTTTTCGCCGGTCCATTGATCACGTCAACAGGTATAAAAGCAGGAATGTTTAGCAATATTCCGTCAGTTGTCGGTTCACCAACTTTTAATAATTCTTTCCATCGGCTATTCAATTTTGCTTTCTCATTAAATTCAAAATCACTTAGCCAAGGTATATGTTTTTGCGGTTGTACATCTTTCAGTGCTGTAGTACCCAGCCATTTACTAATGGCACCGGTTAACCTTGTCTGCATAGATATATCTTTCGGAAACGGAATCACTCTTTCTAAACCGGAACGTAATTGCGCTCCCAGCGTCGAAGCCTTTCCAAAATTTTTACTGCGTGCTTTTGTACCTGTAGTTTGTTTGTAGCGGCGGGGCTTACTGCGCACAACATTTTTCCCATTGAGCTGGTACACTACAACAGGACCTATTTTACCACTGAGTGATTGTTTTTCTTTTGCCATTGTTTGTAAGATGAAATAAACATGTTATGGGTTAGTGCAAG
>JBDTPD010000575.1:0-3358 GCA_039932855.1 Chitinophagaceae bacterium
GCCATCAGGAAGAAGCTGCGAAAGCGTGTCAGGTCGGTCTTCATGACGAACCCGGCCACGCTCATCGCACCGAACATGCCAGCCGTTACGACGAACGCGCCGGTCAGGCTTGAATGCGTGTAGGCAAGGAAGATGCCCGACAACGTCACGCCGTTAATCGCGGCGTAGATGAGGAACAGCACCGTCGCCACCGTCGCGTTAATTTTCTGGACGGCAGAACTGATCGTCACCACCAAACCGATTTGAATGATGAACAGCACGATATTTGTTGTTTTACAACTTATAGTACACTACCATTTAACCCTTCAACCCACCTGAGTAAAAATTCTGGAGAATAATCTTTCAACCCTTCAACCTAATTTAAGACACATGAAACAAAGGAAACTCGGCAACACCGGTATTGAACTCTCCGCTATTGGCCTCGGCTGCATGGGAATGAGTTTTGCCTATGGCCCCCGCAATGATGAGGAATCGATCGCAACATTACATAAAGCACTTGACCTCGGTATTACATTCTGGGATACGGCTGATATGTATGGCTATGGACATAATGAAGAATTAATTTCCAAAGTATTAGTACCAAACAGGAAGAAAATATTTATCGCGACTAAATTTGGTTTTCGTCAAACAGAAGGTGCCACTTCTAATTTTGCCGGGACATCTGCAACATACTTTGATGGTTCGCCTGCCTACCTGAAAACAGCATTAGAAAAAAGTTTGAAACGTCTCGGCATCGACACGATTGATCTTTATTATGCTCACCGCATAGATCCAAAAGTATCAGTAGAAGAAATGGTCGGCGCCATGGCTGAATTGGTGAAGCAGGGAAAAGTTCGTTACCTCGGTTTATCTGAAGCATCAGCTGCTACATTAAGAAAAGCACATGCCGTACATCCGATCACGGCGTTGCAAAGTGAATATTCTTTATTGACACGCGATCTGGAAGGAGATATTCTGGATACCGTTCGTGAATTGGGTATCACTCTCGTTCCTTATAGTCCGCTTGCACGTGGATTAGTTACAGCTACTGTGACGGATAAAGATAAATTGGCAACAGATGATTTTCGCAGAACCCTTCCGCGCTTTGATGATGCACACTGGCAGAATAATAAAAATCTTGTTGATGATTTTGCGACACTGGCCAAAGAAAAAAATTGTTCCCCTGCACAGCTTGCATTAGCATGGGTATTGGCGCAGGGTGATGATATTATTCCTATTCCAGGCACCAAGCAACGTAAGTATTTAGCAGAAAATGCTGTAGCCGTTGATATCAACCTGACAAAAAATGATCTGAAGAAAATACAGGACGTGATCGATAAACATCCTGATACAGGTAGCAGGTATAATGAAGGATCAATGAAGCTCGTTAATCATTGAGAGATGAATTAAGAATTAAGAGTTATGAATTATGAATCTGGGAACACCATTCATAATTCATAACTCTTAATTCAAATTTCTGAACTGATTGCGGATATAAACCAACAATACTCCATTAGCCTGTTATAAGTGATTACCATAAAACATTAGCATTTAATAGAAAAATAAAACTGCTGCGTAAGAGCCTTACGTAACTTATGGTGTTATCTCTTCACAATCGTTGTTATAATCAAAAAAAAATTAGGTTAAAGTGAAGCACGGTAGCAATCACATAATCATGCTTTAGGGCCCCTCCTGTTTCTACAGGAGGGTCTTTTTTTTTAGAGAAATAGTAAAAAATGCAAATTGCGTGAACCTTCTCCGACGAGTCTCCCGGTATTAAGTAACTATATAGAATAATGTTATGGGGACTTGTCGGAGAAGATTTGCGCAATTTGACATTCTTCCTTACTCCCTTTTAGGGGTTGTGGGTTTGAATAAAAAAATAGCGGGAGCTTTCGCTCACCGCTATTTTTCATGCTGTTGGTTTTGTTTCCCAGGGTCTTACTATTTTATAAACTAAAGCGAGGGATTAATGCAAGCCTTAGTAGTAAAACATTCAGGTAAAGCAAAATTGATTCTCACGAGGGGTACGAACCGTTCATTCAAAGGATTTGGATAATTGGAAATTGGTGTTTCGATAGAATTAGCAGGTTCTTCAAATGGATTTGGACTCAACTGGTTTCATAAAAATTGGATACTCAATGGACGACGGTTCATTCGTGTTAACAGCTGATTCATCGGATACGGACTTAAACTGGATTCATAGAAATTGGACATCAACTAATAGTTCTTCATCTGGATTTGGATCTCATCTGGATTCATGGAAATTGGATATCAACTGTTTTTCATGGATTGCTGGTTCTTTCAACGGATCTGGATAAAAACTGGTTTTTCGGTAATCTTTTTGTTCTGTTGGTTATTCCCGATTGCGATACAAAGAAACGATTCTGGCGGCTCCTGTGAAATAGAATGAAATAGGTATCGGTAGTCACCCTGACAACAACTATGGCGTAGAACTATAGCTACAGAAAGTCTATGTTAAGTAATATGTGATCAACCAGTTAATCAGAAACCCTTAGAATGCTAAAAAAAGAACGTTTGCAGGAGTGTTGGAATTTTACGAACTTCAGCAGTACGACAGTTATTTTTCCAATCTTCCGGCCTGGTGAAGGAAAAATAACAATATCAACTTTAGATACTGATACAATGTATAATGTGAATAGCGGGGGTATAGCATTACTCTGTGGAGGAAAGGCTTTGTAAAAGTTTAATGAATATCATTCATGCAGCAAGACCTGCATTTTCAAAAATTATTTGAATCGGCTGCTGGATTATACCTGGTCGTATTACCTGATCTTACTATTGTAGCCGTCAGCCGTGCTTATTTAAAATCAACGATGACTGAACGCGATAAGATTACTGGCCGCAGATTATTCGATGTATTTCCTGATAACCCGGACGATCCTGATGCAACAGGTACTACCAACTTACGTGCATCGTTAGAAATTGCTATTAAAACAGGCCTGCCACACCGGATGGATATTCAGAAATATCCTATCCGTCGTCCCGATGGAAGTTTTGAAGTAAGGTATTGGAGTCCATTAAACACACCTATTCTTGAAAATAATAAAGTAACCTGCCTCATTCATAATGTTGTTGATGTAACAGAAATCGAATTGTTAAAACTTGAAGACGAAAAAAGAAGAAAAGAATATGATGATAAGCTGATCCTGTTGAACAATCAATTAAAGCAGGAATTAAAGATTAAGTCCGCAATGATCATGGATATTTTTGAAAGGATCACCGATGGCTTTATTGCCCTCGACAAAAATTTCAATTACACATATGCGAATAAAAGGATTGGCGAAATTACACATCGCGATCCAGCGTCCCTGATTGGGAAAAATGTATGGGAAGAATTTCCGGACGCCGTTGGCTC
>JBDTPD010000576.1:0-3329 GCA_039932855.1 Chitinophagaceae bacterium
GCAAGCATTGCTGCAAATTCCGGCATCCATCACAAAGGAAAATACCTGGGATTAGCAGAAAAAGGAACCGTCAATAATGAAGGACTATCAACCGGGCTTGATCATATCAAAGAACTGGGCGTAACACATATACACCTGTTACCTTTCTTCGACTATGCTACTATTGATGAAACAAAGTTAGATAGCAATCAATACAACTGGGGTTATGATCCGCTCAATTATAATGCGCCGGAAGGGTCTTATGCAACCGATCCGTATGATGGAAGAACGCGTATTCGTGAACTAAAGCAAATGATCAGGACATTTCATGAAAATGGCCTGCGAATTATCATGGACGTTGCATACAATCATACCAATTTTGCGGAGCATTCTTATTTTAATCAACTTGTTCCCGGCTATTATTATCGTCATACAGAAGATGGAAAATTATCAAACGCTACTGGCTGTGGTAATGAGACAGCAAGTGAACGGGCAATGATGCGCAAGTTTATGCTGGAATCAGTGTTGTATTGGGTAAAAGAATATCATATCGATGGTTTCCGTTTTGATCTCATGGGCGTACATGATATTACAACCATGAATCTTATTTCAAAAGAATTACATAGAGTAAGACCTGATATTATTATCTATGGAGAAGGGTGGACATCCGGTGGCTCACCTTTGCCAGACTCGATGCGTGCGTTGAAAGCAAATGTTTCTCATCTCGATCGGATCGCTGTGTTCAGTGATGATATCCGCGATGGGATAAAAGGAAGTGTATTTAATACAAAAGAAAAAGGATTTGTTGGCAGTCAGCCCGGAATGGAAGAGAGTATAAAATTTGGTGTGGTTGCATCCTGTCCGCATACACAGGTAAACTATAGCGCCGTTAATTATTCCAAAGCCCCTTATGCTGCTCAGCCATGGCAAACGATCACCTATTGCGAATGTCATGATAACAATGTGTTATGGGATAGAATAGCGCTGGCAAATCCTGATGTCAGCGAAGGGGAGAGAATTGAGATGTATAAACTGGCTTTGTCAATTGTACTGACTTCACAAGGCATTGCTTTTCTTCATGCAGGTACTGAATTTTTGCGGAGCAAAAAAAATGTAGAAAACTCTTATAATTCTCCTGATAGTATTAATGAGATTGACTGGAGTTTGAAAACAAAAAATAAAGAAGTCTTTGATTACGTGAAAGCCTTAATCAGCATACGCAAAGAACATCCATCGTTCCGGATGAGAACAGCTGAACAGATTCAACAAAATATCCGTTTTGAACAATCACTTCCTGCCGGTGTGGTAGGTTATACTATCGATGGCGCAGCTATGAAAGATCGCTGGAGAAGGATCAGAATTTATTACAATGGTAGCGATAAAGAACAATCCATTATTCTTGATTCTAAGAATTGGTTAGCCGCTATTATGAATAACAAAATTGCCCGTGGAGAAAACATTGTGAGTGTGGTGAGGGTGAAGGCACATAGCTGTACGATCCTTTATTTACAGATTCCTGGATTTTAGAAGCTATTAGCTTTAGCGATTAGCTGTTAGCTATTCACCAATAACATTCTCTATTAATTGATAATTTCTATAGGTACGCACTAATAGCTAACAGCTAATAGCTTCTCACTTCTTCACTGTTTGCCCAACGTACGCAGAGATCCAACCGACTTGTCCGTTTTTTACCAAATAGAATTGTTTGCTTTCGTAGATGGAAATGAACTGGCGCATGATCTTTAGCAGTAAACCGGTACCAGCCATGAGTGAACGCTGATCAAAAACTGTTTCTACACGTTTTACTTCTTTGGCGACAGCAGATTTGTCGACCGATTTATCCTTCGCAACAGCTGCTGCGGCTAATGCCTCGGGTGATAATGCTGCATAATTTTTATAAAGAATGTCACTAAACTTTGAGACATCATCAAATGTGACAGTGATGACTGATTTATCATTTAATTCAGGATGGATGAGTGTAGCAACTGACCAGGCAATACCACCACTAAAGGCAATATTGTCACTAACAGGATAAGCGCCACTGGCATTGACAGAATAAATGATCTCATTGTTTTCTGCCATCAACAATACTTTATATAATTGTCTGTTGAAATTGAGCAATGTTTTATCATCACCACAACGTTTGTCAGTTTCGTTAGTAGTGCTTTTTGTTCCCCAATTCAGTTGAAATAATTTAAAGTTACTATCATTTCCATAGGGAAAATAACCACCTTTTGCATTTCCGCTACCGATATCGATCAGGAAAGTATTGTAACGTTTGTCTTCAGGTACTATACCAAGGTGGGAGAGTCGTGCCTCACCAGCTACATCAACTACTTCCACGTTTCTTTTTGGTTCTTTAATACGCAACTTAAATGAATCAATGAGATTGCTGATCCAGGTAATTTTGTTTTCTTTTTCCGCCTGTTGTTTTACACCACTGCTGACAACAGTGTATACATCAGCTGCGGGAATTTTATAATCGCTGGTAGCGGTCATGTACAAATGATAAAGTCCATTTAACGTGGCAGTGAAAGTGGGATCGGTGAAAGAAATAAAATCAGTGTTGATCGAAGAGTCTTTCAATGCATTAAAGTTCTGCATATTCTTACCCATTTCGATGATACTAAGTTTTACACCTTTTGAACCTACTTCAATTCCTGCATACACCGCAGAGTTAGTATACTTCAGATTAAAGTTTCCCTGTGCAGATACTACTTGAATACTGGCGATAAACAGGGTGGCTGTAAGAAGGAGCAGGTGGAAATGTTTTTTACACATGGGATCAATTTTACACGTTAAGAACCGGCATGCAATATATGTATACCTCACACACGAACGATTAGCATATTATTAATGTGTGAAAAAAATGTGGCTAACTAACTAGTAAACAGACCGTATAAATACCAGGATTCATATGTTGGCCGGGCCTGGATACGGGAAATCACTGATAGGCACAATTATGGAGATATAGTAAAAAAATAAAGCATGAAACATTCGCGTGCCTTGTGGTTGATCGCCACTGGTACTTTAATATTCGCTATTGGTCTATTTCTTCCCCTGACAATGAAGGTTTTCCGTACTGGGGTACTGATAGCGGGCGCTGCACTGGTTTTCCTATTCTATCTCTCTATTCTTTTCGAGGTACTTACGTCCAAAAACATAAGTCCATCGAGGCGGGTATTCTGGCTGGTTGCCATCATCTGTGTGCCTATTCTGGGCAACCTGATCTATATCGTGATGAATGACTCGATGAAGCGCAGGCAAACGCCACGTTTCCAGAATTATTGAGTATAAATTAAAAAGTCAAAACTCAAATACTATGGGTTAAAAACCCATAGGTTGGGATT
>JBDTPD010000577.1:0-3327 GCA_039932855.1 Chitinophagaceae bacterium
AAAGAAAATGATTTTTAATCCGGAAGAGTCTATTGATTTTCATGGATTCACCGGTCCGTTTGTTCAGTATACACACGCGAGGATCAGGTCTATCCTAAGAAAGGACGCTGAGAGCAGTTCTCAGTTGGCCGTGGGCAGTCAGCAATTGATAATCAGCAATAGTCTTTTAAAATTAGAAAAGGAATTGATCGTGCTGTTGGAACAGTTTGAGGTGATATTGCAGCAAGCATTGGCAGAACATAATCCTTCTTTACTTACTATATACGCATTCAATATTGCAAAAACCTTCAATACTTTTTATACGGAACATTCAGTGATGAATGCAGAGTCGCCGGAGAAAAAGCAATTGCGTCTTCATCTCTGCGAGTTAACTGCAAATACCATTGCTGCGACAATGTCATTGTTGGGAATCCGTGTGCCTGAAAGGATGTAAATTATTTCTTTACTATTTTCTTGATCAATATTCTCTCTTTATCTTTTACCTGAAGGATATACATTCCCGGAGGCAATGCTTCTGTACCCGGTATATGAATATTATTCAGTCCATCAGATATTGCCTGATTTTTCTTTATCAGTTTTTTCCCGGCCATATTCAACAATGAAATATCTATGTTGGTGTTGCTTGTTGAAGAGATGTCAAATATCAGTTCATGATCAAACGGATTGATAACATTATACAATTCAATTCCCGGTTGACTGTTACTTAATTGTATGATCCTTGAATATTTTAATTGACCGGAATTGTCAACTACTGCAATGCGGTAGAATGTTTTGCGGATTATGGTTACCGGATCTGTAAACGAGTATTGATTGATTGGATTCAGATTATTGTTGTAGCCCGGTACGGTACCGATGCGTGTGAAATCATGACCGTCAATACTTCGTTCTACATAAAACGTTTGCTGGTCATCTTCTTTTGAAGTGGTCCAGTAAAGTTGTCCGAAGTTCATCGATGTTAATACTCCTGTAAACGAAAGGATATCTGTTTTCAATGGTGTGCCGCAGTTCAGTACGGTCAGTGTAGCAAAGCTGGTACCATCTGTGAAAATACAATTGGAACTGCTAAGATTACCGCTTGTAGTAGCGGTGACCACGCGGTAACGATTGCCATTATTCGAGTTGTCCGCATCAAAAGCCGATACAACGTAATGGGTAAGGTATTGCCATTTATTTAAGGAGGCATTGAAGGTTGGAGATATAGGCCCCTGCGGACCAGTAACATCATTCCAGGTAGCACCTGAATTAATACTTCGTTGCCATTTATAATAAACGTAAGTATTATAAAATGAACTGACGGTATCATATAATGAAACGGCATTGAGCCTGCATACGGTAGGATTATTCGGAAGAAATTTCATTTCAGGCATACAGGTAGCCAGGCTTATATCATCAATGGCCCAGTCATTGCCTCCACCTCCGGGTGCATTATTCCTGAGATCGAGAATGAAAGAAGTTTCAGACGGTCCTGTTTGATAAACAAATCCTTTTTTTACCCATTGATTGCTGCTATCGGAACCCTTGTTAGTAGTTCCCATGTATTTAATATTCCCCGTTGTATAATAATCGGTACCATTGATCTCAAAGGCAAGATTAGGTTGTACTCCTGATGAATCATTCGGTCCCGAAGGAATGTAAGCTGGATCGTTGGCTGGATTACCATTGGAATCGCACGCACAGTAGTAACATATATTTTTTATCCAGGCAGATAGTTCATAGTACGTATTTGGACAAAGATTGGAAACTATATAATGAAAAGCAGTATCTGTGCGATAAGCGGAATTGATAACAAGCATATATCCGCAAGGATTAGTAGCGCTCACTGGTAATGTAGTATCGCAGGGCGGATTTCCTTTAAGTGGATTGGTTGCACCAGTATGATCACCTGAAATATCCCACTTATCAAATTGACGGTACTTTGGAGAATTACCATCCGGTTTACTAAATGTGGTAACAGTAGAATACCTCGCGCTGGTATTATTAGTGACCCCATACCGATAATCATCAGGACCAGAAAAAGTATCAAACAGATCGAAGGTATAATTCGGCACATAAGAAGAAGCGGCCCTGTTTCTTTCTAAAGGAGCTCCTCCTACTGGTGCACCGAACGTACCATTGAATTCTATACCGATAGCGTTACTGGCTGCTACGGCATTTGG
Source organism: Chitinophagaceae bacterium (assembly GCA_039932855.1). Taxonomy (GTDB): domain Bacteria; phylum Bacteroidota; class Bacteroidia; order Chitinophagales; family Chitinophagaceae; genus JAJKIP01. Next base: position 2,157 of record JBDTPD010000577.1, read on the forward strand.
ACAAAGTCCCACACTTTTGTATACGATGATACTGTCTTTCTTAAATGTAGCTGTGACGGTAGCAACAGTAGCCGTATCTACATAGCTGAATGTGCCAGCGCCAAAATTCACTTTTGTATCATATGGAGCATATACTACAACACGGTAAGTAGCCATCAGGATACAAACCTTGTCATAGAAAGAAGGTTTGGATGTATATCTTAATTTTCCTTTTGCCACATTGGACGCACCTAATCCTATATTCATGCGAATAGCTGTATCAGGACCTGCTCCAAAAGAAATCGCCCTTCCTTCATCGAGATCGATAATATCTGTAAATGATTTATATACTTTTCCTTCATTGGTACGAAGTGAAATAGAATTAGGCACCAGGCGTAATCCTTTCCCGCGATACAAGGTGTCAAAAAATACTACGCTGTCTACTGTCTGACTTGATACAACAATCGTAGCGCGCATTTCCAGTGTGTCACCGGGATTGACTGTTCCACCCCCTGAACCTTTTGATATGTTGATATAGCTTTTGCTTAGTTCTACGTCAGCCGGTGCAGGATCTGTAACACAAATATCAAAACCTGCCAGGGCTGCTGTTCCACCGGGAGCAGGACCTGAGTTTAATGAATATACCCTGATATAATAAGTAGCGCCTATTGTGAGTCCGTTTGGACTCATCGTATTAGGACCTCCACAAGCAACAGATACCAATACACCACAGGTGCCGGAGAATAATTGCATTCTTGGTCCGCCAAGGTTCCAAAGATTTTGGCCGATATTATTTAATTTGATAGTAGGGTGAGTAGAAGTTGGCACAAACTTGTACCATACATCATCATCGGGTGTACCAGAGCAGGCTCCTATAGCAATACCAGAGTTAGTAGAACTTAACAAGGTTCCAAAGATTGGAGAGCAGGTAGCAGTTTCTGTTAATAATATAGCACCGGAACAATTGTCATTTGCCGGAGGCGGATCAGTCACACAAATACTAAATCCTCCCGTTGTTATTGGAATAGGATTCGAGGCTGAAAACACACGTATATAATAAGTAGTGCCTACTGTTAATCCTGTTAAGAATATTACCCACAGATTCATAGATTATATTTTTACTCTCTTAAGTAATAATGAATTGCTGACAACTGAAATCGACGACATCGCCATAGCTACTGAAGCAAAGATT
>JBDTPD010000578.1:0-3320 GCA_039932855.1 Chitinophagaceae bacterium
ACCGGGACCGGTTCGCCGATGCCAGCGACTTCATCTTTTTCTTTGTGGGCAATTCAATCATGTACAGTGCCCGTTGCAGGTGTACATTTTTATATGCATTATCTTCTTTGGCAACTACTATCTGCACTTTTAGATTGGAGAGATCGCTGAATAATTTCTCAGAATGAAATTTCTCACCCGTTTTCTCATTACCATTGAAATCACTTGTTTCATCCACCACTATTGTATTGTGCGCAATTGTTTGCGAAGCGTATTTATCATTTTCGGGTAAATAACGACCACCATATTTTTGTTCTACCCCTACAAACCGAACGGAGCCGTAATCACTCAATATCTCGCTTCCCTTGTCAAATAATCCAATGGTGAGTTTATCAAAGTGACCGTGTGATAGACCGTGGGCAGTATATTTATAAGTAAGCGTTGTCAACCTTTCATCTTTCCCATTTCTTACTACACTTAATCCACCTTCATCACCTTTTGTTCCATCTACAAACTCAACAGATTTATAAGGGTAGTAGGCGGGAATTGACTTACCGTTCTTTAATGCAGCTGCAATAGAAGCGCCACCGGTATTTAACAACACTTCATTTTGTTTATTGGCTACTACTAACAGACCCGGATCATTTCCATACATGTTCCAGGCGATATCTACGGCAGTGACCAACTCATTAGACGTATAATCTTTTTCTGGTATCGCGTCATTTAATGGAAAGAATGCACCATCAAGATTTGTTTGCTGCAACCCATCGAGTAATGCTTTTTGTAAAATGCGATCACGGTGCTCAAATATTTTCAGGTTGGGCCTAGCATGTTGCAGTGCATTTGCAAAAAGGTAAAAAGGAAGAATAGCATACCTCACATAATAAGGACCTTCTGTATAATAACCATCCGGCGCAAAAAGATTATCCATTTGAGCGATGAAACCTGTCTTACCATCTTTTGCCGAACCATATAATGCTTTATCAATATAGTCATTATTATTAGTAGCAATGCCAACTATGCCAACACCAGCACAGGCCCACACGCCGTGATTATGTATGAGATTGAACCAGCTTTTCAGATCACCGGTAATAAAATCAACTTCCGGTTTAAATGCGCCTTGTTCAATGGTGGTTCTTTCCGCTGCAGTCATTGAATTATAGATCATGTCATAGGCCATGCCTGTATACACGAGCCAGTTGGCATCATTGAGTGCCTGCCAGAAAATATGTCCCGGCGAACTACTGGTCGCTTGTGGATGATTTTTTAAAGTAGGATTCAGTACAGCGTATTTCAACAATATATTTTTCACCAACACAGCGTACTTATTATCACCCGTGAGATTGTATAATACCGCACTGTTAAACATAAGCGTGTAATTCGACTTATGCCTGTCATGCGTATAGCCACCAGCAGGATCTTTGGGAAAAGGAACATCGACATCTTTTCCTACCCATTCATCTACTTGTTTTTTTATATCGTTATACGATTGTGTTAATACAGGATATTGCATCAGTCCTTTTTTTACAAGAGCTGTTTCGGCTTTTGTAAAAAAAGTAAGCGGATGCTGGGCAGTCAATGATCCGTAGGTGAGTAAGCAAGTTATCGTTAGCAGTCGTTTCATTTAACTATGTATAATATACTAGACGAAATAAGTTCCCCCGTTAATCTCAACACTTTCACCATTAATAAAAGAAGAAGCATCGCTGGCTAGATACACAGCGAGGTCAGCTACCTCTCCTGGTTGCCCTTCTCTGCGCAAAGGAGTAGCAGCGGCTACATTTTTTCTTACTTCTGGTTTGGTAAATGTGTTATGAAAAGTAGTATCGATCATGCCGGGTGAAACACAATTCACGCGGATACCTTTTGGTCCTAATTCTTTTGCCAATCCTCTTGTCAATGATAATACCGCGCCTTTCGATGCAGCATAGGCAACGCCACCAAAACCACCACCATCTCTGGCAGCTTGTGAACTGAAATTAACAATGGCGCCTCCATTGGTCATGTATGGCACCGTTTCTTTTATCATTAAATAAGCAGACTTGAGATTTACATCCATTACAGCATCCCAGAATGCTTCATCGATATCGACCAACAGTTTTCTTCCCATCAAACCACCGGCTACATTGACAACGATATGAATTTCTTTTCCATACGCTTGAATGCAGGCATCAACAACTTTTTTTACATCAGTTGCTTTGGTCATATCGCCTTGTACAGCGATGGCCTGGCCCTTTATCTCTTCGATCAGACTTAAGGTTTCATCAGCCATTTCTTTATTACTATTATAATTGATGCAGACCCTGGCGCCGGCAGCGGCGAGTTTCAATGATACATAACGGCCGATATCTCTTGATCCACCTGTGACAATAGCAACTTTTCCTTTCATGAATACATGTTATTTGGTTAGATGTTTTTTCTTGCCGATAAGGCGCACCGACAAGCTGCTGTTGTAATATTAAGGGTAATTGCCATCAGGCAGTTTTTTGAGGCCTTGCAAAAATTTTGAATATTCAATCATTTCGTTAGAAATAATATGGCATTATATCGGCCTGATTAGACAACTTAGAAATTTCAATTACCGGTAACGTTACCGGTAACGCTGCCGGGATTCTCGTTTTAAATAAACCATTAGCTTTACTTTCGCCATTATGAATAAGCCCGCTACAATCAAAGACATTGCCCGGCAGCTGAATATTTCCATTTCAACTGTTTCTCGCGCTATGCGCAACGCGCCGGATGTGAACATTGATACACGTAAAGCAGTGATGGCGCTCTCCGAGGAATTAAGTTATCAGCCAAACAGGCTCGCACTTAGTCTTAAACAAAAACAAACGCATAACATTGGTGTGATCGCTCCCAATCTCGACTATGTGTTGTCGACAATGATCAAAGGAATTGATGAAGTAGCATTGGAAGCTGGATATACGGTGATGGTTTGTCAAAGTAATGAATCATTCGGACGAGAGATCGTGAACACAAGAAGATTGCTGGATAGTTTAGTCGATGGGTTAATCATTTCTGTGTCGAGTGAAACAAAAGTGTTTGATCATTTCAAAAAGGTCCAGGAAAAACAAATGCCGATGGTGGTGTTTGATCGTGTGACGCCGCATCTTGTTGCACCAAGTGTACGCATCGATAATATGGATGGCGGCTTCCAGGCAACAGAACACTTAATAGAGCAGGGATATAGAAACATCGCGATCCTCGCCGGTCCAAAAAATTTAGGTATCAGTAATATCCGGCTTGAAGGTTACCTGAATTCATTAAAGAAAAACAGGATCAAACCTGATCCGGATCTGATTATTCATTGTGATTTCAACCAGGATTATGCATATGTA
>JBDTPD010000579.1:0-3313 GCA_039932855.1 Chitinophagaceae bacterium
ATTCTTAATAATATATATTCAGTGCCCCACACTCCATCCTGGCTGGTGACTTTTATTTTAAACGTATAATTGCCTTCTCCCAGTTTTGAATAGTTGGCGGTGCGGATATTATTTACATAGCTCCACGTTTTATCCCATCCTTCGAGCAGGTAGGCATATTTAATTTTATCAGTGCCGGAATATTGAAGATCAATGAAGTCAAGAGAAATATTTGCCTGGTTATAAGGAACAGAAATAGATTCGATCTTATCGAGGTCTCTCTTTTTTACATAAGATGCATTTTCCTCAACAGATGAATTATTGATTTTCAAGCCGGTTAAGAATAATCGTGCCGATTCATTTTTATTATAAACACTATCAGGATAAAAAATATTGAAGCCCTTAATACCACCGAAAAGAAATTCACCCGACTGAAGCGCTAAGGCGGCATTAAAACTGAATTGGTTGCTTTGCAATCCATCGGATTGAGAAAAATTCTTGCAAGTTTTATCGACAGGATCAAACTTGCCAAGTCCATTGTAGGTACTGATCCATAAATTTCCTTTCTTATCTTCCAGTAATCGCAGGATCGTATTGTTTGGAAGTCCTTCGCTGGTTGTAAAGCGTTGGTAATTGCCCGTCTTTCTATTCAATAGTAATAACCCTCCGCCTTCTGTACCGATCCAGAAATTCTTTTTCCTGTCTTCATAGATGCAGCGAACAGGATAACCGATCTGGTAGGTATAAAATTTTTGCTTCGCACGGTCTATCTTATACAAAGAGGTATAATTTCCTGCCCAGAAATCATTCCCACTATCTTCAGAAAGGCATTGTACATTGACAATGCTTTGATTGAATAATTCAAACTTATTAGTGGCCCTGTTCAACAGGTACAACGTACCATTATTGGTAGTACTGGCCCATAATCGTTGTTGTTTGTCAAGGTAAACGAGCCAAACATTATTTTCTTCGAGACCGCTGACGGGATTGATACAGGTAAAATGCTCAAAGGATTGTGATGATTTCTTTAACCGGTTGATACCACCAAACCAGGTGGATATCCAGATATCATCATTATAATCTTTAGTGATATTGGTAATAAAGTTGCTACTGATAGAAGCCGCGTCTGATTCTTTATGAATATAACGGGAAAATATATTCTTGTTTCTATCCCAGTATCGTAATCCCGCTCCGTCGGTACCAACCCACACATTTCTTTTTTCATCTTCACAGAATGAAAGAATGAAATTGTTGATGATATTATTCTGACCGGGTATATTATAAATGATCTTCTTGAATGCTTCAGCGCGTGGTTCTATAATATTAATACCTCCTCTTAATGTTGCGATCCATTTCCTATTATCGTTATCAACGTATATATCATAGACAACATTACTATTGATGAGTTCAGAACCAGTTTCAGATAAATACGGATAAAGTTTATCAGAACCAGGTGGCAAATACCAGGCGCCACCACCATCAGATGAGATCCAGAGTGTGTTTTGTTTATCGGCAAAGATACCCGCAACAAGATTTTTCGCCGGCATGAAATTTTGTGAATAGGAACCGGCAGCAGTGTTATAGCGATACAAACCATTTCCATTACCTAACCATACATTCCCTTTACCATCTGCTTTTAAACAACTGGCTTGCTTAATAGCGGCGGACACCAATTCCAGATTTTTATTTTTAATATCGTATTTATAAAGTCCGGATTGCAGAACAAATATCCAGGCAGTGTTTCCCGATGGATCATATTCAATACTGGCAACGCAGTAGTCAGTTTTTTTACCGGATGAACCAACTAAAGGAACCTGGAAGCCAGGTTGGCCAGGTTTTTCAAACACTAATAATCCATTATTCTGTGTACCTACCATCATGAAGGCTCCCCCATGTATTGCTCTGATAATGCCGGCACCTTCCTTTACATATTGAAGACCTGCTTGATTGTACCCTATGAAGCCAGGTGAATAGAATTTGTTTTTTATTGGATTATAAATGCTGATGCCTTTTAAATTACCGATCCACATATTATGGTCCGCATCTGCAGCTATGGAGAAAATATGATTATCACCAAGAGAATTGCTGTCACCAATAACATTGCGGAATATTTTAAAAGAATATCCATCGTACCTGTTCAGCCCGTCATAGGTACCGAACCACATAAAGCCGTTATAATCCTGGTAAATACAGGTAACAGCGTTGTTGGAAAGACCCTGTTCAATACCGAGGTAATGAACAGTAACACCATCAAAGGCGCTGGCACTGTTGGTTACCAGGAAGAACAGGAAGAGATATATGGCATGCAGGCGGTTCATTGGGAATAGTCGCTATGAAGATTTTGAAATTTTGGAATTGGAAAATTGGGAAATTTACTACCCTATATGGTTTGTCAGATAAGTCCGTATAGATTTCAAAGCATAACCCCATAGGTTAGCAAATTTCCCAATTCCCCAATTCCAAAATTTCAAAATCAAATAACTCTTACTAATATACGCTAGAATTGTGAATTTAACACATACGGCTATTGCCGCAATCGCCCACCAAAATTGCCGCTTTTGCCTATTCCCTTGAAATGCATTTTCGCGTAGGTTTACATCATCAAAAACAAACACAATGAAGTCACGATTTTCAATAATTATTCTCTCATTATTAATAATACATTTCAACATGAGCGCGCAACAAAAGCAGGCAGGACACTATGCTACAGTAAACGGATTAAAAATGTATTACGAGATCTATGGCAAAGGCATGCCATTGGTATTGATCCATGGTGGCGGATCTACTATCCAGTCAAATTGGGGAAGGATGATACCAGGGCTTTCAAAAACACACCAGGTGATTGCTGTAGAATTACAGGCGCATGGCCGTACAAAAGATATTGATCGCACTTATACTTTTGAACAGAATGCCGATGATGTTGCTGAATTGCTGAAACAACTTCATATCACAAAAGCCGATATCATGGGTTTTAGTCATGGAGGTACCGCTGCATTGCAAATGGCGATCAGGCACCCGGAAATGGTAAATAAAATTATTATTGCTTCTGCGCCTTTCAAACGTGATGGAATGCAGCCAGGATTTTTTGAAATGATGGATCATGCATCCCTGAGCAATATGCCTCAGCCATTGAAAGATGCTTTTTCGAAAGCAAATGGAGGTGACTCGACTGGATTACAAGCAATGTTTGATCGTGATGTGGTAAGAACAAAATCTTTTGTAGATATCAGTGATTCTTTGATCAAAAATATTCAGGCTCCTGCGTTGGTGCTTAATGCTGATAAAGACGTGGTACGTACAGAACATGCGCTTGAATTATCACGTACATTACCCC
>JBDTPD010000580.1:0-3303 GCA_039932855.1 Chitinophagaceae bacterium
CGGCTGAGAACTGGGAACTGCCAACTGAAATCGCTACTTTTGGCGCCATGCAAAGGGTAAATGTTTCTGGTGTTTTGTCTGAAAATACTGTCCTTAGTTCCGAATACCTGGAAAGGGATATCACCGTCGATTTTTTTCTGCCGAAAAATGTAGCTGATCCCTCCGCTATCAGCCTTTTACTGATCAACGATGGTCAGAATATGGAGGAATTGGGGCTGGAAACCATGCTGAATAACCTGTACGCAGAACAAGCTATCCGCCCGTTGCTCTGCGCCGCTATTCATACTGGTAAAGAACGCAAAATGGAATATGGCGTCGCTTCACAACCCGACTATCTCAGTCGTGGTATTTCTGCCGGCTTGTACACCTCTTTTATTCTGCAGGAACTATTGCCTTACATTCAAAACAAATACGCTCTTCCTTCTTTTCATGAAAAAGCATTTGCCGGTTTTTCACTCGGTGGATTAAGTGCGCTCGATATCACCTGGAACTATCCCCAGGAGTTTACCAGGGCCGGTATGTTTTCCGGATCATTCTGGTGGAGAAGTATTGATCAGACAGAAGCTGAATATGATGATGACAAACATCGGATCATGCAACAACTGATCCGGCATGGACAATACAAACCGGGATTAAAATTCTTTTTTCAATGCGGTAATATGGATGAAACAATGGACCGTAATCATAATGGCATCATCGATTCTATTGACGACACACTTGATCTGATCAATGAATTGGTACAAAAAGGATATGATCGCGATAACGATATTCATTACCTCGAAATGCCTGACGGCAAACACAATGTCGCCACCTGGGCCAGGGCTATGCCGGTATTTCTGAAATGGGGTTGGGGAAAATAAGTACGAAGTAAGAAATACAAAATACGAATGTCCGATAGTTGAAAGTTTATTACAATATGGAGGTCGTACTTCGTATTTCTTATTTCGTAATTTCTCCGGAAGAATTTGTTAATTAAAATTGTCCTGCTCCTTTCCGCTGATTTTTTAGTTTTTTTGCAATGCTTTACCGGACGTAAAGTACCAACCACAATCAATGCCTGATAACCGGGACCTATACCTGCTTTTCGAAACCTTATTCAAAGAACAATATAATTCGCTTGCGAATTATGCTTTCTCCATTCTTGGTACACGTGAAGATGCAGAAGATGCGGTACAGGATGTTTTTATTAAAGTATGGCAAAACTCTCCGCAGGTTATTGAAACGCCACAGGCAAAATTTTATCTTATTACAGCTGTAAAAAATAATTGCATCTCTTATTTGCGCAAGCAAGCGAATAAGAAATTTGTACAACCGGAAGATGCACATTTACAAACAGCCGCGTATGATGGTCCCACAGAAAAGAAAGAAGACATAGGAGAGTTAGTTATCAAGGCGCTTGCATTATTGCCACCACAGTGCCTGGCAATTTTTAAATTAAGCCGCTTCGGTAAACTTACTTACCAGCAAATCGCAGACGAATTAGGACTTTCGGTTAAAACGGTGGAAAACCAGGTAGGTAAAGCGCTCCGCATCATGCGCGAATATGCGCGCCAGCATAATATCTCTTTCTCCCTTCTTTTACTATCGCTTCTCTACAGCTTTTCCATCACTTCCCATTTTACTTCGTAAAAAATTTATCCGGATAAGATAGGGGTTTTGTCAATTGCCACGTTTCCATATCATAGGCAGTTGCTAACACTAATAAACCCAAACCATAGTCATGAAAAAGATTGTTTTAACCATGCTAAGTGCATCATTTGTTGCATTGCTATCGTGTCAGCATGATCCGGTTGCTCCACCATCAGATCCTGTTGCTGCGAGGATACTTGGCAAGTGGAAAGTATTACGATATGAAGGTGATTATTATCAGCCAATGAATGTACTGATTGATCATGATGAATACCTTGGGCTACCGGAAGATTCTGTAGTGTTTAAATCGGATCATACGATCAAGTCATATTCTGCTTTTGGAGAAGAAGAATTTCCCTATGTATTGATTAATGACAGTACTATTACAATGGATGATGAGCCTTATAAGATACGTAAACTGACTGCTACCGAATTCAACTTATATGCAGAAGAAACTGATCCGTCTACCAATCAACGATATGTAGATAAGATCTTTTTGTATAGATAGAGCTATAAAGTACGAACTATGAAATACGAAGTACGGATTGACTGATGAATAGAGATTGTTCCATACAAAACGTACTTCGTACTTCTAACCTCGTATTTTTCTTGAGGATTGTTATAAATTTACCTCTATGAGCGACGACATGCATAGTTTATTAGGAAAATTCTTCAGTGGCCACGCTACTGAAGAAGAAGCAGCGGCTGTCAATGCATGGAAACTATCCGGCAAAGAAAATGAAGATGAGTACAGGTTGTTGGAAAAATTATGGGCACAATCCGGGAAACAAACACCTATTGCATTTGATACCCTGAAAGCCTGGCAATCAATCGATGCAAAGATCAACGCACCTAAACAGGCGAAAGTTGTTCGTTTTCCTGTAAAAAGAATAGCTATTGCAGCAGCCGCCTGCTTGTTATTGTCCATAGGAATATGGTGGATGATAAATGGCCGGACAAATACACACAACATATTAGCAGAAACAGACAATCAAAAGATAGAATTGTCAGATGGTAGTAAAGTGTATTTACGCAAAGGAGCCAGTCTTGTTTTTCCGGAAAAATTTGAAAGCAATAGCCGTCATGTAACACTAAAGGGTGAGGGCTTTTTTGAAGTAACGCCTGATAAAGCAAAACCTTTTTTAATTACGGCATCGGAAACAGAAGTAAAAGTTGTAGGGACAAGTTTTACGGTCAATACAAATAATGATAAGGTAGAACTCATTGTAAAAACCGGGGTAGTAAATTTTGGCGCAGCAGCAGATACTATTCATCATCTGATGGTCAATCCAGGAGAAAGAGCTCTTTTTGAAAATGGAACTGTATCTAAGCAAGCTAATGCTGATCCAAACTTTAATGCATGGCAGAGTGGTAAACTGGTCTTTAACAAAACTCCATTAAGAGAGGTACTGGTTACGATGAGTAATTATTATCATGTCAGGTTTGTGATGGAAGGGGAAAATAAAACGCAACTGGAAACAACAGGAGTTACTGCCAGTTTTGATAATGAATCTTTACCGGCTGCTATTAACGAACTATCCATGATAACCACGTTTACCATTCGGCAATTGGAGAATGGCGACTACCAGGTTAGTCTTAAGTAATATCATTAAACCATTTTATGAAAAGGAACACCATTACTTTAGCGGTTATGCTTGTCGTGTCGATATGTTC
>JBDTPD010000581.1:0-3299 GCA_039932855.1 Chitinophagaceae bacterium
CGTGATAGATTTAATAAAGCCACGTACTACAAAGATTACAGGGAAATGCTGGAGAAAGAAAAGAACAATATCGATGCGTGTTCTATTTCTACTCCTGATAATACGCACACGGTAGCTACTATCGCTGCTATGCAACTTGGCAAACACGTGTATACACAAAAGCCATTGACGCATGATATCTATGAAGCAAGAATGCTGACCGAAGCAGAGAAGAAATATAAAGTTGTTACGCAAATGGGTAACCAGGGTTCTTCCGGTGATGGTGTAAGGCAAATGAAAGAATGGTATAAAGCTGGCCTGATCGGTGAAGCCAAAGAAATACATTGCTGGACCAATCGCCCGGTATGGCCACAGGGTTTTGGAAAACCGGTTACCAAAGATGAGGTGCCCCCGGAATTGAATTGGGACCTATGGCTCGGACCAGCGCAATATGAAGAATATCATAAAGGATATGTACCGTTCAACTGGAGAGGCTACTGGACATTCGGTACCGGTGCATTGGGAGATATGGGTTGCCACCTGATCGATCCGGCATTCGCCACGGTAGGTCTCGGCTATCCATCCGAGATTGAATGCAGCGTGGTAGATCTTTATCAGCAGATGTGGACGCCGGAATATCATCCTGATAGTTGCCCGCCATCCAGTTCAATGAAATTAAAATTCCCGGGCAAGAATGGTAAAAAAGATGTGTATCTGTATTGGACAGATGGTGGCATATTACCTGAACGTCCGGCCGAGTTAGGTCCTGACGAACAAATGGGTGACGATGGTGGTGGCGCTATTATCGTTGGTACCAAAGGAAAGATGATGTGCAGCACTTACGGAGGTAATCCGATGCTATTGCCAACATCAAGAATGAAAAATGTAAAGGTTCCAAAAACATTGGCGCGAGTACCAGAAGGTCACTATATACAATGGGTGAATGCCTGTATGGCTGGCTATGGTAAAAAAGAAGTCAGTTCACCATTCAGCTATGCTGGTCCGTTAACAGAAACGATATTGATGGGCAATCTTGCACTAAGAGCATGGAACATCAAAGTCGATAATAAATTCCCGGGCCGTAAGAAATTATTATGGGATGCCGCGAATATGAAGATCACAAACTTTGATGAAGCGAATGCGTTTGTGAGAAGAGAGTATCGTGATGGATGGAAAGCGTGAGAAAGCTGTTAGCCGTTAGCTATTAGCTGTTAGCTTCGCCCTTACTATCATATTTACATACTAAAGCCTCCGGTATGGAGGCTTTAGTGTTTTCGAACTATTTTAAACGCGAAGCTAATAGCTAATAGCTAACAGCTTTCCTCTTCTTATCGCAGGTAGCTACGTAGCATCCACGCCATTTTCTCATGCTGTTTCAACAGGCCAGTCACAAAATCACTGCTGCCGATGTCCTTATATTTTTCATCGAACTCGGGAATGAGTTTGCGAAGTTTATTGATAATTATTTCATGATCGCCATCGAGATTGATGATCTGTGATTTTTGATCTGTTGGCGTAGCTGGTTCATCCAGATTGGCGAGTTTCAAAATTTCTTTTAATCTGCCTTCGGCAAAATGTCCGATGGTGCGGATACGTTCAGCAATTTCATCGATCATTTCTGCGAGTTGTGTATACTGGCCCTCATACAATTTATGAAACTCCATAAAGCTGGGACCTTCCACGCTCCAATGATAGCTGCGTGTTTTATTATAAAGAATATGTTCGTCGGCAAGTAATTGATTTAATGCAGCCGCAACTGCCTGGCGGTTTTTTTCAGAGATTCCAATATTTACTTTCATAATACAGTATTTGAAACGCGAAGATAGAGGATAGAAACAGAAAGAGGGCGAGAAACAGAGCGGGAGCGGGAAACAGAGCGGGAGCGGAGTGAGCCGCTCTCGCTCTGTTTCCCGCTCTTCTCAATTAGTTATTCCAAAAGAAGCGCAAGCTCTCGCAATTCGGCTGCCTTATGCATGTCTTTGTCGCTGGTAAAGCATTTGGCAAATTCTTCAAGCAGGTTTTGGATCACCTGTTTATTCTTCCGTGGTTTGAAGTAGGCATCGACGGGTGGCATACCAATTCTTTTAAAATAACTTTCTACATCCTGGTGGGTGAATACCTGTCCGGATGCAGGATCTATAAAGAATTCAATTTTCTGAGAAGGGTTACTGAGATTTTCATCAGAATAACCGGGCTTGAAATAAGCGATGATGAATTGCTTGGGAATATTAATCGCTCTCACTGGAATATCCAGCATTTCAGAAAGCAATAAGTACAGGATACCAGTACTGATCTGGTTACCTCGTTTTGCTTCCAGTGTTTTATGTAATAAAAATTCGTTGGGTTCTTTATAATTTGTTTCACCACCTTTTAATCCGTAATAACTATAGAGAATGCTGGTAACAATGTTGATCTGTTCCAGTGGTGTGAGATAGTTATTTAATTCGAGCCAGATATTGCGACGCACTTTTTCAATTTCCTGCAGTACGGGTGTAGTAGAAAGATCAGGATATTGAAATTTAGAAACGAGAAGAGCGCCTAATAACAGATCGTGATGCCCGGAAATATTCCACTGACGCAGATCTTCCGATAGATCGCTATAATGAAGACGGTGAATTAATAATTCAATCCGTTCCTGTATTTGTTCGTCAGGAGAATTTTCCCAAAGATGTTCCAGGTTTGGGATAATAGGTTTGCCATAGTCAACGATCTTGGCAGAGATAGCATTGAATACTTCTTCATCCGGGTCGTCGATCAAATGGAAAAGGGCGTTTATTTCTTTGTTTTCTTCCAATGGTGGTTATTCCTTGCAATTTCATTATTGATCATTGAATAAAATAGTTAAACTTTTCCACAGATGGGAATAAGAAGCAAGTACGATGTTAGATGTACGAAGTACGCCAGTCTGATATTTGAAAAATATTTCTATTTTCCAATCAGTCATACATAGTACATCTAACATCGTACATTATTTCACTTTTTTAGAATGTATGAGCCAATCCCACGGCTTTGGTTCTTTCAACCATTTAGGAGATTTGATAAATTCTGTTTTCCAGCTGTATTCAATTTTTTTAATCGCCTCTGTTTCGAATCCTTCGAGCTGTAATAATAATTGCAATTCTTCGCGGAGGTAGTGTTTGGTAGGAACGTTATCAATATCTGCATTACCTTGTTGCAGGTGATTATATTTTTTCTGTGCGCTTTTTCCATTGATCTTTTCATTAAAAATGGCATGATCGATTTTCCATCTTTTTTGAATGATCCTGGTCAACATCCATGATTCAAGTGAAGGAACAACAAGAACGAGGTCACCATTTTCT
>JBDTPD010000582.1:0-3283 GCA_039932855.1 Chitinophagaceae bacterium
ACCGGATAAATAAATAAAATGAAATCATTATTCTTACTACTTCTGGCATTGATAGTTCTTACAAGCTGTAAGCATAAAATGTCTGTCGAAGAATTAGAAAAAGCTAACTGGACAACTATTTCAAATGGGTTAGCCTATATTAATATGGAAAAAGATACCCATCTGGCCAATCCTCATTTTCATTTTAAACTGATTGCGGTTTCATCAATTGATAGTGGAATGCAATTAAAAAGTAAACCCGCAACTCCGGATATTGACAGCACACTGAACGAATTGCTAAAAGGCAGACTTAATGATAGTCGTTATGGATACCTGAAGTATAATCCATCTGAGACTTTATTATCTGTTCGTCCACTAATACATATTTTTCTAAGAGATGGTTATGATAGTAGTAATCTTACAAACGATATTATAACTATCAGAAACATAGAAGGTGTTAAAGATGTGGATTATATATCAAAAGAGAAAGCAAAAGAAATATACCTGGCTGACGGAAATGAGAACTGGGATAAAGTGCTTGATAAAAATCCATTACCTGCAACCATTAACCTATCCATCGATCCTTCTATAATTAAACCAAATGACTTTGACAGTCTGAAAATGAAATTAAAGCAAATTGTTCCAATGGCTCACGATATTGACATGCCATTACGCCTCAGGGAATGGGAAATTCGTGATTTCATTTTTGAATATACCAGGGAATAGCAAAATCATGGCTCAGATCAAGAAATACAGCCAGTTATAATCCTTAACATACTTACCTGCTAATAAACTTGTGTGTTTATAAAATTTTGGAAAAAAATTTTATCTTTATCGCCGCAACCACACACCTTTTTATGAACCTTATCACATCGAGATTGCTACTCATTGCTGTGGTCAGTAGTCCAGGCATTTCCTCTTATTCGCAATCTGATACTTTATTTTACTTTTTTGACAAAGATGGAAATACGTCCCCAAGTAAAACTGCCGCCTATGTAGGTTTTGGTATCAGGGAAAAAGGTCAGATCAGATTTACCAATTATACAGTTCCTGAGGGGCTGCCTGTCATGGAAGGATATTTTACCGACTCTACTCTTGCTGTTAAAAATGGTTATTACAAAAGTTTTGACCCTCCCGGATACATCGAAGAAGAAGGTGTATATAAAAAAAATTCAAAAGAAGACTATTGGTTGCACTGGAATAAAAATGGCCAGGTAGAAGATTCAGATTTTTATCAGCATGGAAATCTTCTATTGAATATTGCGTTGGTATATAACAACTTTGGAGTTACCGTAAACAGAATTGCTACCAATGATGTACAGGCAAAAAAAGAATTTACTGATTGGTATGATAACGGAGAACTTAAAATGGCTACTACCTGGATAGATGGGGATGGCGAAGGCTATCATTATTATAATGATGGAAAATTAGAGGGTGTTGATACATATGAGAAAGGTAAAATAACGAAAAGCGTATATTATAAGAAAGATGGAACATTGATGACCGCAGATGAAACGGCGACGATAAAGAGACAAGAATTGGACAAGGCAAACCGCCGGTTTGAAGAAATGCAGCAAGCATCGGTAAAAGAACCATCATTTCCTGGTGGCAATGATGGTTTCTGGGCATTCCTGAATGAAAATATGAGAATACCGTCAAGCATATTCAATCACCTTCCCGATAGAAGTATCAAATTATCGTTTATGCTAAACAAAGAGGGACATGCAGAAGACATCAAGATTATCAACAACGGCAGTTATGACATACGTTCAAGTGTAGTAGATGTTCTAAGCAAAATGCCAAACTGGAACATGAAAGGTCTTAAGTCATATGGCCCGTTGACTTACATTTTTAAATTGCAGGGATCATTGACCCAGTTTTAATTCTGCTCCATACTTAAAAGACATGGCTGTTTTACAACTTCATGTCTTTGATAATGACCTTGATCTTTTCATCAAATCCCCCATTCACTTTATCAAAATCTTTCGCGTTATTGAGTTTTGAATGTATACTGAAGTAAAATTTGATCTTTGGTTCCGTACCACTTGGTCTTGCTGAAATGCTGCTACCATCTGCAAGAATAAACTGCAACACATTTGACTTCGGCAGTTTGATATCCCATTCTTTACCTGTTTTCAGGTCCTTTCCTTTTTGCAGTTCATAATCCAGCAATTGTGCTACATCCGATCCATTGATCGTCTTCGGTGGATTCTTGCGATAACCTTCCATCATCGCAGCGATCTGTTGCTGACCATCCATTCCTTTTTTTGTAATAGAAATAAGATTTTCTTTATAAAAACCGAATTGAACATACAGCTCGATCAATTTATCAAATAACGTTTTTCCTTTTTCTTTTTCATACGCGGCCATTTCACAAAGAAGCGCTACTGCACTCACCGCATCTTTATCACGGATCTTATCACCGATCATTAATCCAAAACTTTCTTCACCACCGATGATATAATTTTCTTTTCCTTCTTTCTCACGGATCATTTCTGCGATCCATTTGAAACCTGTCAATACATTATAGCATTTGATCCCATATCCTTCTGCAATGCGATTGATCATACCAGTAGTAACGATGGTCGTGATCACCATATCATTTGGCTTCGCCAAACCTTTTGTTTTTCTTGCTTCGATCAGGTAGTTGAAAGCAAGTACGGCCGTCTGGTTGCCATTCATCAGCACCCATTCTCCATGATTATTTTTAATACCGATCCCTACTCTATCCGCATCAGGATCTGTTCCCAATAAAATATCGGCATCCAGTTCCTTTGCTTTATTCAACCCGATGCTCATCGTTTCTTTTTCTTCCGGGTTAGGGTAAGCAACCGTAGGAAAGTTTCCATCAGGTTCGCTTTGTTCTTTTACAATATTTACATTGGTAAAACCAAAACGTTTCAGTACCTCAGGCACCAGCATGATACCTGTACCATGAATGGGAGTATATACAATCTTCAGATCATGCTGTTTGGCAATGATATCAGGATATACACTCAATCCTTTTACCATGGTCATGTATGCTTCATCTACTTCTTTACCAATAATGGTAATGTTCTTTTCACCACCTGACCATTTCACATCATCCACCGATGCGATCTTTTCTACTTCTTTAATTACATTCTTATCATGCGGAGGCACCATTTGTCCACCATCATCCCAATAAGCTTTATAGCCATTATATTCTTTGGGATTATGTGAAGCAGTACACACAACACCGCCCTGGCATTTCAGGTGACGGATAGCAAAAGACAATTCAGGTGTGGGGCGAAGGCTCTCAAATAAAAATACTTTGATACCATTT
>JBDTPD010000583.1:0-3271 GCA_039932855.1 Chitinophagaceae bacterium
TCATGAACCTGATAAATGTGAAGAAGGAACATGGCAACGTAGTTTATTCAATGGAAAATGCCAGGTCATTATTCAATCGACTAAAAATTCCGGGGGTATAAAATTTGAAGCAAAGGCAGCCAACTTATTTACTGGTTCTACTGATATCATAACTGTTTCTCCTGCTAGTGCAGAAGTCGTAACGCCGGTTGATAAAAATTATGAATTAAAAGGCGAAGCAGCAAAGACAAGAGAAGCTACGCAAATGTTGGGTGCAGATATTTCTTTCCTGCCACAGTTGGAAGACAGGGGAATGAAATTCTCTGATAAAGGAACCGTTAAAGATGCGATCTCTATTTTAAAAGATCATGGATTCAATTATGTGCGTCTTCGCATCTTCAATGATCCGGCAAGAGATAGTGGCTATTCACGCGGCAAAGGATTCTGTGACCTTGAACACACGAAGCAAATGGCTAAACGTGTAAAAGCAGCGGGAATGAAATTATTACTTGACTTTCATTACAGCGATACCTGGGCCGATCCCGGTAAGCAATATAAACCAGCTGCCTGGCGCAATCTTTCTTTCGATGAATTAAAGAAAGCCTTGTATGACTATACAAAAAAAGTGATGCAGGAGTTAAAGGACCAGGGCACTATACCCGATATGGTACAGGTAGGTAATGAAATTAATCATGGGATGGTATGGCCGGAAGGGAACATCAGCCATCCTGATAGTCTTGCACAATTAATAGATGCCGGTGTAGCTGCAGTAAAAGCAGTTGATCCTGCTGTTGTCATCATGTTGCATGTGGCGCTGGGTGGACAAAATGATGAATCAGTCTTCTTTATGGATCAGATGATAGCGCGTCGCGTACATTTTGATGTAATAGGACTTTCTTACTATCCTAAATGGCATGGTACATTGGATGATCTGCGTGATAATATGCACGATCTATGGAGACGATATAATAAAGATCTGATCGTAGTAGAATATTCAGCGCGTAAGAATGAAGTCAACAAGATCGCTTTTGAATTACCGAACGGAAAGGGCAAGGGTACTTGTATCTGGGAACCATTAAGTACCTGGGAGAAAGTTTTTGATAATGATGGCAAATCAAATGATATGATGCTGTTGTATGACGAGATTAGTAAACAGTTTATTGTAAATAAATAAGCGAGTGCATTATAGTAGTTTTTTTGACTCAGAGAGCCACAAAGAAGCTCAGAGTTTCACAGAGAAACTCCGTGGCTCTCTGAGCTTCTTTGCGTTACTCTGAGTCAAAAAACAAATTAAGCTCAACGATTATTCAAATAATTGTCTATGAAAAAAGTACCTAAACTTTTTTTGTATTTCTCTTCTCGTTAACCACATTAATTAGTACCGCTCATGCTTTGCGCCTTTGCGTGAAATCTACTGATTCAATTTTTAAATAGTTACAAAATGAAAATTAGCTTATTAATAAAAGGATTATTTGTATGGCTGTTTTTATCAGCTATGATCCCATCTGCTGATCCAAAAGAAATTTTACTATGGCCAAATGGCGCACCCGGTTCAGAAGGCAAGACCGGTGAAGAAAAAGTAAGGATCGCTGAAACAGGTGATCATGTTATTTCCAATATTCATCATCCATCCATCACGCCGTATCTGCCTTCGGCAAAAAATGCAACAGGCGCTGCTGTCATCATTGCTCCGGGTGGTGGTCACGTTGAACTATGGATCGATCATGAAGGATATAATCCGGCAAAATATTTCAGTGACAGAGGCATTGCGGCATTTGTATTGAAATATCGCTTGTCACGCGAACCAGGTTCCACTTATACAATCGATGAGAATGAACTAGCAGATATACAACGCGCAATCCGTCTCGTCCGCAGTCGCGCAAAAGAATGGGGTATTGATACGGCGCGCATCGGTGTCATGGGTTTCTCTGCGGGCGGAGAAGTGGCTGGGTTATCTGCTATGCGATTCGATTATGGGAAAGAAAATGCAACAGATGTCGTCGAACAACAGAGTTCGCGCCCAAACTTCCAGGCATTAATTTATCCGGGAAATTCCGGACGCTTTGATATCGTCAATAATGCGCCGCCTTTATTTCTTATCGGCGGATATAAAGATCGCGCTGATATTGCGGAAGGCATCGCGAATGTGTATTTGAAATATAAAAAAGCAGGTGTACCTGCCGAACTGCACATTTACGCAACGGCAGGACATGGTTTCGGTATGCGCGCCACCAACAAAGGAGCAATCGCAGGCTGGCCCGACAGATTCACCGAATGGTTATCAGACATGGGATTTCTAAAGAAAAAGTAAAATAAAAAATTATCAGCTATTCGCTGTTCCGCAGTCCCGGTAGTATAACCGGGACCGCGAGAAACAAAAAATAAATATTGGCTATGAGAAATAAGATATTTGCAGCTATGAGTATACTAATCGGCTCCGCACTAATCAGTGCTTCCGGATTACCAGAAGATCTCAATGCAGAATTGGTACTCGATGCCAAAACCACTTTAGGTGAAGGTTCTATCTGGCACCCGAAAGAAAATAAATTATACTGGCTCGATATTGAAGGCAAGTCTGTTCATATCTACGATCCTGCTACCAAAGAAGACAAACAATTTCCAACCGGCTCCATGGTAGGAACTATTGTACCTGTAAAAGGTGGTGGTGTATTAGTAGCATTACAAAATGGTATTCATAAAATGGATACAAAGACCGGACAACTTACTTTACTCAATAATCCATTACCAGAGTCAGGCATTCGTTTCAATGATGGTAAATGTGATCCTTCGGGAAGGTTCTGGGTCGGTACCATGGCGCTTGATTCAAGAAGAAAAGGAGCAGTGCTCTATCGCTTTGATAAAGATAAAAGTCTTCACGTGATGCTTGATAGCGTTAGTATTTCCAATGGCATTGTATGGACAGCCGATAAGAAGACAATGTATTATAATGATACACCAACAGGCACAGTGCAGGCATTTGACTATGATGATAAGACGGGTAACATCAGCAACAGGAGAGTAGCCGTTCGCATTCCCCGCGGATCAGGATCACCTGATGGTATGACCATCGATGCTGATGGAAATTTGTGGGTCGCCTTATGGGGTGGTTATGCTGTTGGTAAATTCAATCCTATCACCGGCGAGTTATTACAAAAAGTAAAAGTGCCGGCACCTAACGTTTCTTCCTGTGCATTTGGCGGCAAGAATCTCGAAACATTATATATCACTACTGCCCGTTCAGGTATGAAGTCAGACAAACTAACCGAATTTCCATTAAGCGGTGGATTATTTT
>JBDTPD010000584.1:0-3269 GCA_039932855.1 Chitinophagaceae bacterium
GTTGATCCGGCAAGCTTCTCCGGAATCTAAACCATTCACTACCGCGCCACTAAAAAAGAGTACTTATGATTCTCTTTCTTTACGCGAAAAGTTTACTTACAATATGATCCATGCAGAATCCTATCAGCAAAACTGCTCATCTGCTGTTCAGAGATATTTTGAGGACAGGATATTTGCCCGGCTTATCAGAGAAATCGGCCAGGGTGAATTTCAATGGAGTGATCGCCAATATAAATTTTTTGAAAACAACCGGGATTCTGTGATTGTGTTTATGGAAAATTCCGCTTCCTCATCAAAGTTTATCGGTATAAATTATAAACAAGCTATTCTTTCCATTAATGCAAAAGAGATGACTTCGTTTATTATTAATATATATAATAGCGGTGACAAGGATCGCGACCTGCTTACATTGCTAATGCAATTGATGAAGAAGAATGAGTATAATGAATTCATCAAGTCTGATATTTATAAAAAACTATACGGAGAAGATTCCGGAAAGTCATATATCGCTTTCAATATTACTGATGAACAACTGGTTATTAAATATGCCACTGATTTTTATAAAAGCTTAAAAAATTAGAATGTAATCTTTACTTCGGACGTGCCTATTTTCTTTCTTAGTACATTTATCCAAAATAACCCTCATGCGACCCTGTCTCTTCTTGCTTGCTTTCCTGTTACCCATCTTCACCTTTGCGCAGGACAATTCTACCTCCACTGCTATGATGGATTCTTTATGGAAAGAACCAGGCAAAGAAAGCCAGGCCTATCACGAATATCGCTTCAAGACAACGACTCCGCCGTATGGATTGGCAAAAGTGAATTCGCTTATCAGTAAGATTAAAAAGAATGACGATGACGGCTCAGAGATACTGAATCCCAAGCTATACCAGGGACTTTCGCTGAGAGAAAAATTTACCTATCACATGATTCATGCAGAATCATACGATCAGAATTGCGGCGGTGAACCCCCGGTTCAGGATGAGCAAACAAAAATATTCGCCAATACCGCCGATGTATTTGAATCCGAAGGTGAGACGGCTATATTCTGGAGCGATCGTCAATTGAAGTTTTTTAAGAACAACCGTGATTCAGTTATGGCGCTGATCAAAGAGTCCTCACAGCGATCAAAACATATGGGAGCTAATTATAAGCAGGTACTTATTGATATCAATGCAAAGGAAATGATCCCTTTTATTATTGATATGTACAATATTGATAAAAAAGATCATGACCTGCTGACCGTATTGATGATATTGATGAAGGATAATAAATATGCTCCTTTCGAAGCATCAGCCAGCTATAAAAAATTATATGACGATAATGCTATGTATTCTTCCTATATCAACTTCAATTCAGCCAATGAACAGCTGATCATCAAACGCGCTACAGATTTTTATAATGGCAGTAAGAAATAAAATAATTTTTCTTTCTATATTCTTCTTTGTAGTGATGCAAATGGCTGCGCAACAAGGACAGTTCATTCTTATTCCTTCGGGACAATATACAATTGGTAAAAAGGGGTTTATTGTCAATCCTCAACGACAGATTACTATTAAAAGTTTTTATCTCGCAGCTACTGAAACTACCAACAACCAATTCGACGCATTTGTAAAAGCTACTTCTTATCAGACCGATGCGGAACGTTTTCATGATGCAAAGGTGTTTGAACCCGGTCTGCAGGAATTCAGGTGGCTTGATGATTCCACTGCATATTGGCGATATCCCAATGGTGTTAGTCGTGGTA
Organism: Chitinophagaceae bacterium; assembly: GCA_039932855.1. Taxonomy (GTDB): domain Bacteria; phylum Bacteroidota; class Bacteroidia; order Chitinophagales; family Chitinophagaceae; genus JAJKIP01. The sequence continues at coordinate 1,748 of JBDTPD010000584.1, forward strand.
GTATTGACAATAAAATGGATCACCCTGTCACCTGTATCAGCTATAGTGATATACAGGCATATTGTAAATGGGCAAAATTGCGATTGCCTACGCTGGAAGAATGGGAAGTAGCATGCAGGGCAGGTTCTTCTGATGATTATTTTTTTGGCAACGACCGGAATGAAATAAAGAAGTATGCGAATGTCTGGTATGGACATGATCACCTGCAGGCAGATAGTTCTGATGGATATATGTACACATCACCTGTCGGCAGTTTTGCACCTAATGTGTGGGGATTATATGATATGTATGGAAATGTATTTGAATTTTGTACGGGCAAATTAAAAGCGACAGAAACAAAAACAATTGCACATGCACGCGGTGGTTCATGGTGGTGCAGTAAGAATGCATGTAACTACTTTAATTCGTATGATATTGGTAGGGTGAATATTCATGCTTCTTTCAGTAACCAGGGCTTCCGGGTAGCAAAGAATGAATAGCAGTGAGTCAGTCTACAGTCGGCAGTGGGCAGCCGGCAGTCACAGCATGTATGTTGAAGAGTCGTTTTTTATAAAAATAATTTCATGAGAAAATATTACTTATTGTTTTTGGCGATGATCTTTTCTTTAGCGATGATGGCGCAGGAATTGAATGTCATGACCTTTAATCTTCGTTACAGTACTATGTCTGATAGTGCGAATGCATGGGTCTATAGAAAAGATAAAGTGGCTTCGCAAATACTTTTCCAGGAAATACAATTGCTCGGTGTACAGGAAGCCCTGCACGAGCAAATGATGGATATGTCACAAAGATTACCACGTTTTCATTATGTAGGAGTTGGTAGAGACGATGGTAAAGAAAAAGGAGAATATTCGGCTATATTTTATGATACAGCGCGGTTGCAGGTGTTACAAAGCAATACATTCTGGTTGTCCGAAACGCCTGATGTACCTGGTAAGAAAGGTTGGGATGCGGCTTTTCCAAGAATAGTTACCTGGGCAAAATTCCGGGACAGGAAAACAAAAAAGATATTCTTTGCTTTCAATACGCATTTCGATCATATTGGAAAAGTAGCCAGAAGAGAAAGTGCTAAATTATTATTGCAAAAGATAAAAGAGATCGCTGCTGATACACCTTCTATCATCACGGGTGATTTTAATGCAAAGCCAACAGATGAACCCATCCAGGTAATTGCTGATGCAAATAATCCACTTCATTTAACCGATACAAAAGCTGTATCGCTTACACAACATTATGGTCCTGCGGGAACCTTTACAGCATTTGGTCCGAAAGAGATCGATGATCTTCCGATCGATCATATTTTTATTAAGGGAAAATGGACCGTCTTAAAGCATGCCACCATTTCTGAATCATGGCAGGGGCGTTATGCGTCTGATCATTTTTCGGTGATGACGGTTGTGAAGCTATGAAGTGTTTTTTTGAACACGGATGACACGGATTTAAATAGATCAGCACGGATTTTTTAATCTAATAGAAACGATTTATAAGAGTGGAAATATTTGGCTGAGATTAGTGCGAAAGC
>JBDTPD010000585.1:0-3255 GCA_039932855.1 Chitinophagaceae bacterium
CTCTACTTCTACATCTTCAGGCACCATGCCTGCCACAATTTTAATGATCATATTGTTGGAAGATCCCGGACGCAGGCTTCCGGAAATAGCAAGTATTTTTATTTTGCTGTTGTTCATAACACAAATTTATGCAGGTAAAATATTAATACAATAGCCGCTAATAATATATTTGCAACTAGAAAATGAAACTCACGTTAAAAAATAATAAGACTGTTTTGATAAGGTTGCTAAAACAGGAAGATGCTGGCAACCTGTTCAACTATTTAACCGATGGATTGTCCCCACAATCTAAAGCCTGGTATGCACCGCATTCATTTGGATGGGAAACTGTCAATTTCATTTGCAACAATCTGCCTGGCGATAGTGATCGCTATGTAGCTATAGATGAGGAAGGCGCTATCATTGCTTATATGATCATCAAAAAAGGAATGATCGACTATGACAGAACACGTTTGCTGATGAAGAATATTTATTTTGATCAGCATGCAATCTGCACTTTTGCACCATCAGTAGCAGACGCCTGGCAAAATAGCGGGCTCGGAAGTCAGCTCTATGATATTATTGAAAAAGATTTATTAGAAACTAAGCCTTATAAACATATCATACTCTGGGGCGGTGTAAACACAGACAATCCCCGTGCCTTTCATTTCTATACTAAAAAAGGATTTACAAAATTGGGATCGTTCTGGTATGATGGGAAGGAGAATGAGGATATGGTGAAGAATTTCTGAACCAGGATTTGGGAGGATTGTAAAGATTAAAAGGAAATAAAGAAGCCTCAAATTTTTTGAGGCTTCTTTATTTATAATAATTTCATATCCTATAAATCCTACTAATCCTCCCAAATCCCAGTTCAGACAATTTAGGCATTTCCATACACTTTAATCACCGGCTCTCTCAACACCGCTGCTTCTTTTGTGCAATGAAAATAAATTACATCAGCAATCGCTTCTGGTTTTACCCAGTTCTCAAACTTTGCATCGGGCATTGACTTTCTATTTTGTGCTGTATCGATAGTACTTGGCACCACTACACTTGTTACGATATCATGTCCCTTTGCTTCATCGTTCATTAATTCAGCCAAACGGAAGATCAATGACTTCGCTAATCCGTATGCGACCATTCCTTTTCCATTTCTCGAATCGAGTCCGGGTTTTGACCCGATAATAAAAATACGACCACTATCCTGTTTCATCATTTGTACAAATGATGGACGTGCTACATTATAAGCAGTTTCGAAATTCAATTTGTATTGCTTCATCACATCAGCGGTTTTTGTTTCGCTAATTTTCCCCATAGCAAAACCACCGACAGTTAGTACAGCTGCATCAATAGAACCATATTTTTTTATGACCGTATCGACGAATTGTTGTGAATTATCTTCATCCATCAGGTTCGCAATGATCTTTTCAAATTTCGGGTCATCGATACCGATAGTAACAGGATCGTTGGGAACGATGGTTCCGACAACGGTATACCCTTCTGCCAGGAATTTCTTTACAACTGCCTGTCCTAAATTTCCGGATGCTCCGGTAACGATCGCAACTTTTGCCATATAGAGAATTTAGAAAGTGAAAATACAGAAACTTTTCTCATGTCGGTGGAGGTGCAGTAGAATTTAAAGCAAGATAAATTATGAGTTATGAATATCATGGCATTCCTAATTCTTAATTCATAACTCATAATTATTCGTTTCATTTGCATTTTCTTACTCTTCTCTTTTAAAAAGTTTGGACGTTCTCTCCATCGTGGGCCATCCCTTTTCATCGATATACACCGGTTTTATATTTAATAAGGGTGTTCCGTTTGCAGATCGTGTATAGGCATGGTAGACAATGAATGTAGTATCATGCTCTGTAAAAAATCCATTATGTCCACGTCCGGGTTCATTATAATCTCCCTCAAGAAAAAGACTGTACTTATTATCGACCCAGCTCTCTCCTTCTTTATTTAAATAAGGACCTTTGATACTTTTTGAACGGCCGATCACAATCTGATAGGTACTATTAATACCGCTACAACATTTGCCCCGTGAGGCAAAGAGATAATAATATTCATGATCCCTGATAATAAAAGATCCTTCGCCTAATGAAGTGGTCAGGGTGATCAGGGTTGGTTGTTCCGTAAAAAGTTTGCCTGTAGCAGGATTGAGTTCCGCTAACCGCAACCCAGCCTGGTAAGAACCATAGACCAGCCATTCTTTTTTATCGGTATCAATAAAAATATTCGGGTCGATGACATTTACCTTCTCTCCTCCATTCTTAAAACTGATCACCTGTCCTTCATCTACCCATTTATAAGCAGGATCGTTTTTGTCAAGCGTAGTATTGGTAGCATAGCCAACGCTGGAATTAAAATTCATCCAGGCAGAGACAGAATAATACAAATGATATTTTCCGTTGCTGAAATGAATATCCGGCGCCCATAAGCTACCATCCTGGTTAGGAATATCTTTTTTGTGCCAGGCAGGCAATGTAGTAGAATCGAAAACACGTCCTGCATTTTTCCAATGAATACGATCGGTGGATGTTTTAATAGAAATGCCTTTGCCTGTATGAAAGATATAATAGGTATTGCCCTGTTTGATCATCACCGGGTCATGCACACGCAGATCACCGCGAAGCGTATTAATTGTATCAACTATATTGGTTTGGGATATCGCCGTATCGGCAATAGACAGAAAGCAGTAAATAACAAATAGTCGCAGGTGCATGGCATGACAATCTTTAGTAGCTAAATCTAGACACTTGTTATTGCGCAGCTATCCTGTCGTATCCTGAATTACCTTGTTCTGGTAGAATCTTTCTTTCCTGATATTATTTTATAATCATCGTCCGTGAGACCCTTGACGCCTTTTGGCTTTTTAGGAAGTTGATTGGTATTGGAAGATGAACTGTCCGGAACCGGTGGTTTTTTATTGGTAAATGAATCAAGTATTGCCGGTGAAGGCATACTAATAACAGAATCGGGTATCATTAGTGAAGGCAGCATATTGAATGAGCTATCCGGTGGTGATAATGGTTTTAGTGGAATGACAAATCTGTTTGGCGCTCTATTGAGAGTATGACCACTATCAAGTATTTCATCAACGGGTGAAATTGTTTGTTCAGGAACTGGTGGCACTGAATTATTATTTTTCTCCGGAGCATTATTTTTTGATTTGTTATAAAGAATGATACTAACAATAATGATAATGACTGCAGCTATAACATAGAAATACAAACCCGTTCCCGGTTGAGCAGGTTTAGGTGTTGA
>JBDTPD010000586.1:0-3235 GCA_039932855.1 Chitinophagaceae bacterium
ATTAACCGTGCAGTGCCACCGATGGTAGATATGCCGAATCTTGTCAGCACCAGTTCACGCAGCGCTCAGATGTCATTGGAGAATGCAAACCTGAAACTGGGAAAGATCGATTATAAAACGAGTTTTGATAATGATGCGGTGCTCGAACAATTATATAATGGTGAAAAAATAGCACCGGGTACAAAGATCCGTATGGGGGCAACGATCTCATTGGTGGTCAGTAAAGGAATGGGCGAAGAACAAATATTGGTTCCTTCACTGTATGGTATGACTTATTGTGACGGCAGGTCATTCTTAAAAGAACGCGGATTAGAATTCGGTTCTGTTGTGCCAACTGGAGAAATCTCTGATACCTGCAATGCATACATTATTAAACAAACACCGGATAAATATGATGAAGATGGTAAGTTCCGCTACATCCGCTCCGGTCAGTTAATGGATATATGGATACAACAAGACAAACCTAATGTCGATAGCCTGACACATCCTGCTGCTCCGCCAGCTGAGAATTAATACATAAATTTGCAACTATGCAAACTATCACTGTAGACGAAGTAAAGCAACGGCTTGATGCCGGCGAGAAATTAAATATCGTGGATGTGCGTGAACCGCACGAACATGAAGAATTTAATATTGGTGGAATTCTTTATCCGCTTGGGCAAATAAAAACAATGCAGGTCGATGAACTCGAGGGCCTTAAGGATAAAGAAGTAATTGTTTATTGCCGTAGTGGCAATCGCAGCGGACAAGCCTGCCAGGTATTAGATATGCTTGGGTTCACTAATACAAAGAATTTGGTTGGTGGAATGCTGGCGTGGCAGGAGAAGTTTCCTTCCTGAATTATAAATTATGAATTATGAGTTATGAATGTGGCGTGATAATGTTACGCAGCATTCATAACTCATAATTCATAATTCAGAAATTAATTACAGTTTAATATTCACTCCCACCATATAATTCCTCCCCGCCATCGGGAAATAATAATTATCTGCTGTCACACTTCCATCGTACACATAACTATAAGTGTAGCCATTCGACTCGTATTTTTTATCAAATGCATTATTCATTTGAGCGACGACGTTCCATTCGTGGAATAAGCGATTATGGAATGTTAAAATAACTCTTGCATCCTGTGTGTAGTAGCCATCTAATTTCCTGCTATTGTTTTGCGTATTGTCGAGATATTGTTTGCCAACATATTTACTCATAAAACTGAGTTCGATATTTTTTGTAGGCAATATATTCAACGTAGCTCCACCAATAACAGAAGGAGCGAAAGCAATAGCTGTATTTTTATGTTCAACAGCTACCTGCCCTGTCCAGTCAAATGCTGCATTGTATTCGTCGAGAAATTCTGTAAATGCTTTTACTTTGTTTCTGCTAACACTGAAATTGCCAGCAATGTTTACAGATTTAGTAATGACATAGCCGGCTTGTAATTCAATGCCAGCACGATAACTGTTCGGTACATTCACTCTTGTATAGGCACCCACATCATTGATCATGCCTGTTAATACCAGTTGATCTTTGTACAACATATAATAAAGCGTTGCAGAGGCGTTCCAGTTGCTGCTTCTCTTTTCAATACCTGTTTCAAAATTGTAAAGTGTTTCTTGCTTTGGTTGTGCGGAGGGACTTGCTTCAAAATCATCACGGTTTGGTTCTTTATTTGCCAATGCATAACTGAAATAAGCCTGCCAGCCATTTTTTATATAAGAAATCCCGGCTTTAGGGTTGATAAAATCAAACTTGCGATCAATCAGCAATGATGGATTGCCATCAAATCCATCCATCTTGTGTTGTACGTGACGGTATTGAAGATCCGTAAACAAGTTCCAGTTTGATGTCAACTCATATTGCCATTTTGCAAAAGCATTAATATCTGTTTTGTGTGCATCATTGTCGTAATATTTATAATCCTTATCAAAACCATACTGCGCCCAGGTTATATTTCCATGATGATTGCCATCGTACCTGGTCCAGCCGCCACCAAGTGTAAAGATGGTTTTGTCTTTCTTGTATTGAGCCGATGCAATTTGTCCATAGAAATAATTGTCAAGCCATTTTTGACGGACAAGATCAGTTTCTTCAATAGTAGTACCACCAATGACCAGGTCAGGCAGACCGTAATTAGCAAAGGCTTGTCCACCTTTATAGTTTTCATAGTAGCCAAGTCCTCTTGTCAGGAACGCAGCGGTATTGAAGTTCCAGTTCTTAGTGATCGATGTATTGAAGAATAACTGGTAATGTGTCTGCGTATAATTATCCGTTTCATTATCATACGGGGTTCCTGGTTTATCTGTACCACTCGAATTATACGTGCGGTCAGTTTTTAATAAATTCTCAGGTACACCGTTCCATGCCTGGTATGTTTTTTCTTTTCCTGAAAAAACATTGAACCGCAATGTTGAATGACCATTGAGATAAGCACCGGATAAATAGAATGATTGAAGATTGCTTTTTGCGCGGTCAATAAATCCATCGCTTGATACATGACTCAATCTTGCATCGATGGTGAAATGATCATCGATCAATCCGCTACCTGCTTTTACTGTATTCTTCCAGGTGTTGAATGATCCATAGCTGTTGTTGATCTCGCCATAGGGATCAGTGTTGAGTTCATTGGTCGATAAACTAATCGTGGCGCCAAATGAACCGGTACCATTGGAAGATGTACCTACACCACGTTGTACCTGGATCGAATTCAGTGAAGAAGCCATATCAGGAAGATCGACAAAGAACGTTCCCTGGCTCTCGGCATCATTATACGGAATGCCGTTGACTGTTACATTCACTCTTGTGGCATCGGTCCCTCGGATGCGGATGCCGGTGTAACCCACGCCATTGCCTGCATCGGAGTTTACTACTACCGAAGGCGTTTGGTTGAGAATAAAAGGAATGTCCTGTCCGGTGTTGAGTTTTTCAATCTGTTTTTTGTTCAGATTGGTTTTGGTAAAAGGTGCTTTGTCATCGGCACGAATGGCTCTGACCTCTACCGGTGTGAGTACATAAAAACTGTCGCTTACTGTTGTTTTTTGCTGGGCCATCATTGTGGTCGCAGTCAAAACGGAACAAGCAAGCAGAATCATCCTCTTCATTTTTTTAGTGTTTAAAAGATTAAAAAATGAAGGGAAATGCTGTTTGAAGAAAGGGGAAACTGACCTCCTTCCCTGCGCAGGCATTACCCTGATCAGGTTTACGGGTATTATCTCAGCCTGGTAATCATGCTCTAACA
>JBDTPD010000587.1:0-3222 GCA_039932855.1 Chitinophagaceae bacterium
CGATACTCAAATCCTTTGCTACAGCTTGCTGCGGCTGAAGAGAAAATTATCTTTCTCCGTGGCGATGTTGCTTTTAATGATGAAATATTCTCTCCTGTTAATGGACTCGGTCCATTATTCGTCGCTACTTCCTGTGGCAGTTGTCACGCCGGTGATGGTAAGGGACATCCTTTCACTATGCTTACCCGTTTTGGTCAAAGTGATACACTGAATGGCAATCAATTTCTTCATAATGGTGGTCCGCAATTACAACATAGGGCTATCAGTGGTTTTTTACCTGAACAGATTCCTGGCGGCGCTACTTTTTCTGCTTTTATGCCTCCGGCAAATACGGGATTAGGTTTTTTAGATGCAGTTCAGGATGCTAGCATTCTTGCATCAGCTGATCCAGCCGATGCAGATGGTGATGGAATTTCAGGAAGAGCCAATTGGATTCATCCTCCGGTGTATACTTCGCTTAGAATAAATAGTATCTCTGTCAATGGAAAATATATCGGACGATTTGGAAAGAAGGCAGCCACCTATGATTTGCTGCAACAAACAGCTACTGCATACAACCAGGATATTGGAATTACTTCTTCTTATGAAGCATTTGATACATACAGCGGACAGGTGATCGATCCTGAGGTAAGTAATCAACGCGTATTGGATGTAGTTTTTTATCTAAGAACATTAAAAGCTCCGGTACAAAGAAAACAGGATGATGCAGATGTACAGGCAGGGAAACAATTATTTATTAATAGCAGTTGTGGCAAATGTCATACTCCTCAATTGACAACCGGTCCATCGTCCATCGCAGCATTATCGAATAAAACCTTTTCACCCTATACGGATTTGCTACTTCATGATATGGGTACTGGATTGAATGATGGGTATACGGAAGGAACAGCCCTGCTACAGGAATGGAGAACTCCACCTCTATGGGGATTAGGTCTTTCCAGGAATTCGCAGGGAGGTCAATATTTTCTATTACATGATGGAAGAGCAAAGACAGTTGAAGAGGCCATTCTTTTGCATGGAGGAGAAGCCACTAATAGTCGTGATCAATTTCAGCAATTAACCCAGCAGCAAAAACAGCAACTCATTAAATTTTTAGAAAGTCTTTAGCATGGATAGAAAAAAATTTATTAAGCAATGTGGCATCGCCTGTCTTGGTGCAACCGGCGTTTCCTTATTAATGGAAAGCTGTGCAGGGACAAAGCAGATCAATGCATCGCTGGTGAATAACCAGTTGCAGGTGTCACTGTCTTCTTTTCTTATTTCCCGAAAAAATAATTCACCAGAATATAAAAGATTTATTGTTGTACGCAACGAGCAGTTAAACTATCCATTGGTTATTTATAGAAATGGAGATAATGATTACACCTCATTATTATTACGCTGTAGTCATCAGTACAATGAACTCAATGTGAATGGCGAGCTATTATCCTGTCCCGCTCATGGAAGTGAGTTTGATAATAAAGGAAATGTAGTCAACGGTCCGGCTGATATGAAGCTGCGTTCTTTCCCGGTAACAACTGACAACGAACATATTTTTATACAACTGTCATGAGAAAATATTTTTTTACAGCTATTGCTTTACTGGTTTCTTTTATTTGTTTTGGCCAAAGGGATTCTTCTTTATTCAAAAGAATTCTTCCTGATACCGGACGGGTAAGTATGAATATGGATGCGATCTATAACCGTCCATTCCTGCAGATTGGTAAATTTCCTGCTACCATCGGCGGTTATGTTGAAGCAAATACTGCTTACTTTAGTGAAAATGGTGTAAGTGAAGGATTGTCTTTTCAGGTGCCGAGACTCACCATGTTTATTAGTGCGACAGTGAAGCAACGGATAAAATTTTTAACCGAAATAGAATTTGAAGAAGGCGGAAAGGAGGTCAATATTGAATTTGCTTCTGTGGATGTAGAACTTCATCCTTTATTAAATGTGCGGGCTGGTATTATCATGAACCCGATCGGTTCTTTCAATCAGAACCATGATGGTCCCAAATGGGAATTTATCAGCCGTCCTATTTCTTCTACCACTATTATTCCTTCTACTTTTAGTAATGCAGGTGCGGGTCTATTTGGAAAATATGCAAAACGTAATTGGATCTGGGGTTACGAGGCTTATTTCACCAACGGGTTTGATGATCGGATTATTCATAATACGCAAAACAGAACATGGTTTCCTGCTACCAAAGAAAATCCTGAACGCTTTGAAGAAAGTTTTAATGGTGTGCCGCTGATCACATTAAAGACAGCACTCCGGCACCGGAAGATTGGAGAGATAGGGCTCTCGTGGATGGGTGGGGTCTATAATAAATTCAGAGAAGATGGAATTGATCTTGATAAAAAACGACGCGTTGATTTTATCGCCATTGACTTCAATACTATTTTGCCAAAAATAAAAACCCGTATCAACGGAGAATATGTTTGGGCCACAGTAGATGTGCCAGCGACTTTTACTCAGCAATTTGGAAATAGACAACAAGGAGGCTTTATCGACTTTGTTCAGCCCATTATTAAAAAACAAATGCTTGGATGGGATGATGCTACCTTGAACCTGGCGGTGCGTGGAGAATATGCAGATTATAATGTTGGTAAATTCAGCAGCACCGGTGGAAATATATTTGATCACGTGTTTGGCATTGTACCGGCTATTAGTTTCCGTCCTTCCACGCAAACTGTCTTCAGGATCAATTACCGGTATGAATGGCATAAAGATATTTTGGGCAATCCGGCTACAAAGATTGCGGGATTTCAGGTTGGCGTCTCAACATATTTCTAACAAAACATCAAGTATTGTCAATAACTCTTCGTCCCGTAGGGACGTCTGGTTGGTAAATGAGAAAAGTATAGAAGCTGTTAGCGTCCCGTAGGGACGCATGGTCATCTGTAAAGTTTTACCAGACGTCCTTATGAGACGTAAAGCATCTCGATTGTTATAGTTACCAACCAAATGTTCCTACGGACATACAACCAATCTGCTGATTGGCATACTCTTCTTTTTTAACCTTTCAATCCTTCAACTTCTTAAACAAATTTCCCCCGAACAAACAATTTTTTTTCTTCCCGCCTACCTTTACATTTGCTGCCCCAAACAAGGAACCTATGGAGCTGAAATATTTACAACAGATTACTGCCACGCTTAACCTTTCACTGAAACAGGTTAATAGTATTGTGACATTACAGGGCGAAGGTGCTACTATTCCGTTCATCGCCCGTTACCGTAAAG
>JBDTPD010000588.1:0-3220 GCA_039932855.1 Chitinophagaceae bacterium
GCATTTATCATTTTGGATGAGGCGCAGAATGCAACGGACCTGCAAATAAAAATGTTCCTTACCCGTATCGGTGCCAATGCAAAGGCAATTATCACAGGTGACCTTACCCAGGTGGATCTGCCACGCAATCAGAAAAGTGGACTGGTAACAGCTTCACGTATTTTGAAAGGTATTGACGGTATCGCCCAGATCGAACTTGATGAAGAAGATGTAGTACGTCACCGCCTCGTAAAAGCGATCCTGCGTGCTTATACAAAAGAGCATGAGAAGAATCAGGGTGAGCAGCAGCAACAATATCGATAAACATTCTTTCCAAAAATAAAGGCGGCCAATTAGGTCGCCTTTTTATTGTCCCACCATTCTGATTTTGGAATTTTGGAATTGGGAAATCTTCTTCATTAGTAGTTTCATCCCCTGATATCAATTTCCCAATTTCCCAGTCCCAAAATTTCAAAATCCTATTCCCAATGGAACACATACTTTTGTTGTAATTAAAAAGTTCAATATGAAAAAATATGCTGTCGCACTCATAGTCATTCTCTTTATTGTTGTTTCTGGTTGTAATAATAATGCTGTTAGCAATGCAAGTCCGAAAGAAGTGCTGGTTGCTTTTTTTGATAAACTGGTCAAGAAAGATTTTGATGGCGCCGCTGCGCTTGCCACCAGTGACAGTAAGCCTATTATTGAAATGATCAAAATGCAAATGGCAATGAGGGAAGATAATCCGGATGCGAAGAAAATGGATATGAGCGAAGAATTCAAAAATATACAAATCGGAGAAGCAGTGATCAATGGTGATGCCGCTACCGTACCTATTAAGATCAACAAAGGCGATGGCATCAACCTTGATTTCCCCGTTAAAAAAGAAAATGGTTCCTGGAAAGTGGATTTTACTCAAAACAGCCTGATGAATATGGGAATGAAAGAACATAATCATATGATGCATAATGAAAAAATGGATTCCGCTATTCGTCATCTTGACCCGGCAAAACTGGAAGAAGCAAGAGATAGTATAATGAAACATATGGACCCTGAAAAGCTAAAAGAATTTAAGAAGGCTGTTGAAGCAATGAAGCAGCAACAGCAGCAGCAACATTAAAATTTGCTTCTGTCAGAGTCAATCCGTTAATTGTAAACTTTGTAATTTGCACGAATGAAAAAGATAATAGCACTTTCTTCGATTTTCCTTTTAACTATATATGCCTGTAATAATGCAGATAAGCAAGCTGGCAAGTCTGAGAATGATGTGGATGCAGCACGTAATTTTATCCAGGCTGGTTTAGATCACAACTATGATAAGGCCCGTACTTATATGTTGCAGGACAAGATCAATCAACAACGTATGGATGCTGCTGAGCGTATACCCATGTCGGATGAAAGACGCAAAGGATTGGCTGGTGCCAGTATCAATATTCATAGTGTCAATAAAATAAATGATACGTCTACCATTGTGATCTTTTCCAATTCTTACGTGAATAAATGGGATACATTACGTGTAGTCAAACAAAACGATAATTGGCTGGTTGATTTCAATTATTATTTTACGCATGGAGCCGATACATCATTGGCGATCCCGCTTCTTAAAGACAGTACCAACAAATGATAAAAAATCTTTTACTGGTAGGATTAGGTGGCGGCCTTGGTAGCATGGCACGTTATATCTGCCAGCGATGGTTTATCAATCATTATACGACTTCATTTCCTTTTGGCACATTTGCCGTAAACATTACCGGCTGTTTTCTGATCGGTCTTTTCTGGGGACTAACATTCAAATCATTTGCATCAGTAGAAAACTGGAAATTGTTTTTAATGACCGGTATCTGCGGAGGCTTTACCACCTTTTCTGCTTTCACGCTGGAAGGTGTTGGGTTATTAAAAGAAGATAAATTATTCCTTTTCTTCTCCTATATATTTTGCAGCGTATTAATAGGGCTCCTGGCAACATATGGCGGAATGAAGATTTCCCGTATCTGATAAAATATTCTTTATGCTTACAGTTAATCATCCATGGCACGGTGCTCATTTCGGCGATAGTGCTCCACAAAAAGTCAATGCGCTTATTGAAATACCGCAAGGCTCACGCGCCAAGTACGAGGTAGATAAAACAACAGGTTTATTACGACTGGATCGTGTGATCTATTCTTCCTTTCATTATCCCGTCAATTATGGCTTTATTCCACAAACATTAGGACAGGATGGTGATCCATTGGATATCCTGGTATTGTGCTCACAATCCATTCAATCGTTATGCCTCGTAGATGCAACGGTCATTGGTAATATGCAAATGATAGATAGTGGCCAGGTCGATGATAAGATCATTGCGGTAGCAACAAAAGATCCATCCGTCAACCATTACCAGCGCATGGAAGATCTGCCTCAGCATTTTTTACTTGAGTTGCGTAATTTCTTTGAACAATATAAAGTGCTGGAGAATAAAAAAGTGGAGATCGATAACTTCCAGGATCAGAAAACAGCCTGTAAGATCATTGAAGATGCGATTGCTTTTTATAAAGAGAGTTTTAAAAAAGATTGATGTCATCATTTCAATCGAAAAATATGACAACCCAACTGGTGCTGCTGCTCATTCTTATCGGATTTTTCGCCGGTACGCTTAGCGGACTGGTAGGCGTAGGCGGAGGTATCATCGTTGTACCGGCATTGGTTCTTTTGCTTGGCTTTTCCCAGCACCAGGCACAGGGCACTTCACTGGGATTATTATTACTACCGGTCGGCATTCTTGCAGTAATGAATTATTACCAGAAAGGCTATATCGATATAAAAATAGTTGCTGTAATGAGCGTAGCCTTTATTCTCGGCGGATGGGTAGGCAGTAAACTGGCACTGCAATTATCGGTAGACACGGTAAAGAAAATATTTGCCGTTGTACTTTTCTATACCGGATTTAAGATGATGAACTGGGATACTCTTATCATTAAATGGATAAGGGGTATTTTTAATTAGTCCTTCTTTTCACAAGTTTTTACAGAAACTTCCACGTTTATTTAACTATCCTCCTGATAAAAAACAGCAGGGACTTATTATTTTTGGTAACCAGCAAACCATGAGACGTAAACTGCTTTATACACTGATCTTTTTCTTCGCCTTTGGCACGTGTCAGAGCCAGAATTTTTTCCCCGTCTACGTAACTGAAAGTTTGCATAAATTCAGCAAGAGTTATTTCCGGTCAGATCCTCTTGCAAGTGAGTTCAGTGTTTTTATG
>JBDTPD010000589.1:0-3217 GCA_039932855.1 Chitinophagaceae bacterium
AAACATACCGGCTCTGGTGCTAATAAAGAAAGGCAAAGCAGTCCTCACGTGCATTGCACCGTTATTTCTCCGGATAATAAATGGCTATTTGTATGCGATCTTGGTATCGATAAGATCATGATCTATGCATTCGATGAAAAAACAGGAAAGCTGACTGAAGGAAAACAACCTTTCTATGCTTCTGCTCCTGGTGATGGCCCGCGCCACTTTACTTTTTCTCCAGATAGCAAACATGCCTACCTTATTGAAGAATTGAGCGGACATATCATTGCATTCGATTATAAAGATGGACAACTGACCGAGACACAACGTATCTCCACCATGCCGGAAGGACAAGTTGGTTTTCCCGGAAGCGCAGATATACATTTATCACCCGATGGAAAATTTCTCTACGGCACCAATCGCGGCGATCTGAATACTATTGCTACTTACAAAGTAGATGCCACTACCGGCAAACTGACCAATTTGAATTATCAATCTGTAATGGGTAAAGCGCCACGCAATTTCAACTTCGATCCGTCTGCTAATTTTGTGCTGGTCGCTAACCAGGACAGCGACGAGATCGTTATTTTCAAACGCAACAAAGAAACTGGCGAATTAACAGACAGTGGGAAAAGAATAAGTGTAGGGATGCCGGTTTGTGTAAAATGGATTAAAATGTAAAATCCAGAATATAAAATCTAAAATGCAAAAGTCAGGTAGTAACTACCCGACTTTTGCATTTTAGATTTTATATTCTGGATTTTACATTTTTGCTATTTTATTCTTGTCCAGGTAATACAAATGAAAACACACTCCCCTTTCCCCGCTCACTTTCTACATGCATATGGCCACCGTTCTTTGCTAGGAATTCTTTACAAAGCATAAGACCGATACCGGTGCCTGACTCATTAGCAGTGCCTTTAGTCGTGAAGTAATTGCATTCATTGATCTTCTTTAATGTTTCTGCGTTCATTCCTGTTCCGGTATCTTGTACAAATACTTTTACATGCGCCTCATCTGATGGCTGTGCACCGATATATATCTTTCCTTCTTCAGGCGTGAATTTAATAGCATTGGAAAGAAGATTACGCAATACAAGATTGATCATATCCCTGTCGGCATAAATATAAATCGGGGCATCTGTCTTTGTTTCGAGATATACTCTTTTAGATTCTGCCTGAAGGCGCAATAATTGTGTTACTTCTTTTATCATCGCATTTATGTCGATCAATTGAGGCTTGGTAGCATTTGCCTGCATCTGGCTTTTCGCCCATTGAAGCAGGTTTTCCATCAATCCTGTTGTATAGTTCAGATCCGATACAACATCGGGGATCATTAACCTGATCTCATCACCCGGCAGATCATATTTCTGAATATTACGGAACAGATCACGCAGCGCATACATTGGCGCCCTAAGGTCATGCGAGATAATAGAGAATAATTTATTTTTCAATCCGTCGAGCTCCTGCAATTCGGTATGCTGTTTTTCTAACTGCAGAGCTTTCTGTAAAATGTCGAGACGTTGTTGTTCGATTTCCCTGTTCTTATTTTCCAGTTCAACATTTTTATTCAATAAGCCTGACTGATATCCATGATTTTCTTTTTTAAATAAATAAAGACTAAGAAAAATGAAGATCGCAGCAAGGAAGTGATTAAACAGGAAGAAGCTATAATTAGATAAGGATAATTGAAAATGGAAATTGTGCCATACCGCATACACCGAAAAATAAAGCGCCATTGAAAGTGTCAACGATAATAATACGTTGGCAATTTTCTTTAACAGGAACACCGCGAGTACTCCATAGAAAACGAAAAATAATTCAATACCGAGATCAAGACCTGAAGCATATACGAGGCTTGTAATAACCGGGTAAAAAGTGAAGTAGATCATCTTTGCACGTTCAGGACGACCCATCCGATTGGAAATAAGTACCAGCATACTGATTATAGCAGGCGAACAGGCGACGATCCATGCCAATGCAGGAAGGTTATCATGATTAAACAGGCCAGCCACGGGTATTATAATGCCGCTCAGCGCACCAAAAAAATTGAGGATGTTGAAAACTGCGAGTTTTCGTTTTTCATATTCGTCCATCCCGGGTGTTACGCCGAGTGACCGGATGAATAAAAAGCCTTTAGCAATTGGCTGTAGATAATTTTTCATGATATGGTACAGATATTCTTTTCAGACCTCCCGGCACAATGCCACTGGGGTTTTACGCTGAATTTTCCGACGGATCCAGGTTTACAAATAGTAAAATACAAAGAAAATCTACGTGTAGGTAGTATCTCTTAGATTTACTTATGTGTAATTATAATAAGGGTTGTTTTAGTAATTGATTACCATCAATTTAAACAAGTAAAATTAAGTGAAATAGTGGCCGGATCCGTGCATTTTAATCGCCTATGGGCAATGTGAAAGAGAAAGTGCTTCCTTCGCCTTCTTTACTTTCTACGAACATGCGGCCGCCATTCTTTGCGAGGAACTCTTTACAGAGCATCAGACCGAGACCTGTACCGGCCTCGTTGGAGGTGCCTTTGGTAGTGAAGAAATTATTTTCGTTGATCTTTTGAAGCGTTTCATTGTTCATACCGCGACCCGTATCCTTTACACACACCTCTACAAATGAATCAGCGGGGTGCGCCTCTACATATACCTTTCCACCCTGCGCCGTAAACTTGATCGCGTTTGACATCAGGTTCCTTAACACCAGGTTCAGCATATCCTTATCTGCATAGACAAAGACATGTTCCATGATCCGGTTCTCTAATTTTATCTTTTTTGTTTCTGCCTGCAATCTTACCAGGTTAAGGATATCACCAATCATTTCTGAAAGCTCGAGCGCCTGTGGTTTTGTGTCACTGGCCTGCATCTGGCTTTTGGCCCATTGCAGCAGGTTTTCCATTAATCCAGCTGTATAGCTTAAATCGCTGGCAGCATCCGGGATCAGTTCCTGTACCTCCTCAGCTGTTATTTGTTGTTCAGCTGCATTGTTAAACAGATCACGCAGTGCATATACCGGTGCGCGAAGGTCATGCGATATAATGGAGAATAATTTTGTTTTAAAAGAATTCAATGCTGTTAACTGGATCGTTTGTTGTTCCAACTGATGTGCCTTATCACTGATAATGGCATTCTTCTGTTCTATCTCGAGATTAACCGTTTTAAGTTCTTCATTCTGTTTAAGAATATATGTTTGATACCCGGCATTTTCTTTATCTTATCCTTTTCTTT
>JBDTPD010000590.1:0-3215 GCA_039932855.1 Chitinophagaceae bacterium
CATGAAGATCTATTACACTCCTGGCAGGTTCCAGATGTTTCCTGGCTTCTTTTGCGTTATATATTTTATAACCTTTAGCTGCAAGAATACCGGGCTCGATGATATCATCATCCAGCGCCGGCGGATAATTATCAAATAGTTTATAAGAAAAAGTAGCCTCATTCTTTTTCTTCAGCTCTTCTATACGTGTAAATAATTGCTTTGGTTTCAATTTGACGGATGCTTCATAATGCGAAGCCAGGTTTTTATCTGGTTGCACCAATGAAAAATCAAAGTCGAAAGAAGGATTATCATTCAGATCTGCAAACACAAGATCATGCAGGTAAAAATCTTCGAATGGGTTGATCTGGTTCTTTAATTCAAAAGAAGATTTACCAAAGAAATTTTGTTTGTAAACAAAATGATATGGCTTCTCTGTCCGGTTAATGAGGTGCAGTTTTAATTCTTCTACTACATCATCTCCAAACTCATCAATGATCATTACAGGAAGGAAACTCAACCATACACCATCAGCAACCCTGGGTGCAGGATCTTTCTTTTCTTTTCTCAGATCATCAATGTATTTTTTCTCCTTTTTGGGAGGAAACATTTTCTTTTCACTGAACCGTTTGAAGTAGGGAAAATCAATCTGATCCATGTATACGGGAAATTTCACTCCTTGCACATCTACCGTCACCATTTTATCATTGATGATGTCTATGATCTGACCTTCTTCATTGGAATGAAGGATCAGCACGGTATCACCTATCTGGTATTTCATGCTGCAAAATTACGAGTTTTGAGAGGTTAAAGGTTTAAGGGTTTAATAGTTAAAAAGAAGTACCTTTTAAATACTAAACCCTTAAACTTTTAAACGGATAGCGATTATTGTCCTGCCAACTTACTATGATGCCGCCCATAGAAGAAATAAACAACAAGGCCCACGATAAGCCAGATAAGAAAACGATACCAGTTAGTATGACTTTCCTGCGCCATTAAGTAAAAACAACTGATCAACCCGAGTACAGGTATCAGCGAATAATTCCTTGTGAAGGCAAAGAAAGTAACAATAAGCGTTACTATCAGGAATAGCCATTGCGGAACATTTGGCAGAAAAGAATCTATTCCCTGGATGTATAATACACGATCAGGTAAACCGGCTTTACGGATCATCGGACGATAAGTAGTGCTGTAAATACTATCAAAATACATTTTCAGGTTATTTCCGTACTGACGATATCCCTGATTATCAAGAACGGCAATTTCATTTTTTAACGCGGCAGTATCGGCTCCTTCAAGCCTGTTATAGATATCTTCTTTTGCGACCAGGGTTTTATTTTGAAAAAACTCTCTTGTACTTTGTTTATTAAATTTCCAGGTAAGAAATATGCCCAGTAATAACAATACAGGCAGAATGAATTTGGAATTGACATGTGGTACCCTGAACTTACTAGCGGGTCTGTCAGGTTGTTTTTGTAAAACAAGAATACCCCCGCACACCAATACAAATGCAAAGAGCGTTCCGATACTTGTTAATGCAAGGACCACACTCAGATTAAGAAATAAAGCAGGTATAGCGACTACCAATCCGGTAAGGATAGTCGAAAAAGAAGGCGTACCATATTTCGGGTGAATACGTGAAAATATTTTAGGCAATAATCCATCACGACTCATGCTCATCCATATCCGCGGCTGTCCCAATTGAAACACCAGTAATACGCTGGCTGTAGCAACAATGGCGCTGATGGCTATTATGCCGGAGATAAACTTCAACCCCCTTGCATCGAATACCATTGCAAGCGGATCGCCGACATCAAGCCGGCGATAGCTGATCATACCGGTTAGTACCAGGGCGATCAGAACATACAGTATTGTACAGATGATCAGTGAATAAATCATTCCTTTTGGAAGATCACGCTGAGGATCTTTACATTCCTCGGCTGTTGTAGAGATAGCATCAAAACCGATATAGGCAAAGAACACGGCTGATACCCCTTTGAGGATACCTCCTATACCAGTTGGCGTAAAAGGTGTCCAATTATCCGGGTGAACGTAGTAAGAGCCTAATACAATGACGAAGAAAATAACAGCCAGTTTAAGTCCAACCATGATATTACTTGCTGTTCTGGACTCTTTGATACCTACAAAAACCACACAGGTAATAAGGGCCACGATCATCAAAGCAGGTAGATCCATGATCAGGTGTATACCAAATAACTGGGGCGCATGTGACCATGCTTCGTGTTGAGAAAATAATGTCGGATCAACATCTTTTAAGACCGCACCTTTTGAGACGAGATCAGTTACCTGACCAAACCCCGAATGCGCGGTTACATAATCCATCGTTAGCCAGTCCGGAATATGCATTCCTGCTTTATCCATCAGGTTGGTAAAATAGTCACTCCACGAAATGGCAACGGCGATATTACCGATCGCATATTACATCAACAAATCCCATCCGATTATCCACGCGAATATTTCGCCAAAAGCGACATATGAATAGGTATACGCGCTGCCGGATACCGGAACAGTAGAAGCAAATTCGGCATAACATAATGCTGCGAATCCACATGCAATCGCAGTAAAGACATAGAGAAAAACGACACCGGGACCACCATCATGTGAGGCTTTACCAATGCTGCTGAAGATACCAGCTCCGATCACGGCGGCAATGCCTAATGCAGTCAGATCCTTTACTCCTAATACCCTTTTAAGTGTGCCTCCATGCCCATCACTAATTCCTTTCTCCGCATCACGAAGGATGTTCGAAATTGTCTTTTTTCTGAACAATGAATTTGCCATCAGTCAGTTAGTTTAATGTTCAAAATAGGGAAAATCTGATGAAAACTATCAAACTGTTGAATTCCGTGGCATCAAGAAAACCTGGGAACGCGGTATTTTTTGTTGGCTGGTCTTTACAACAACATAATGCCTGATCATTACAGGTGCAAGTTGCAACAAAAACTTATTCGATTCTGTGTGATGTACTGTTTCACTTCGTTTTGCTTCGCTTCGCTTTGATTTGCTTCAGTTTCTAAGTTAATTTGTGTTTGCCGGGAAGGCGGTAAGACGGGAAGGACACGGTAAGGAAATACTTCTTCCCGCATCCTTCCCGTCTTACCGCCTTCCCGGCAAAAATTTTTTCAGGATAAGACACTGGTAAGACAATCTGATTTGTGTCGCACTTTGTTCGGGCTTTCTCCAGTGTTTGTTCGGCTCCGCTTCGGCTCGTTCCG
>JBDTPD010000591.1:0-3159 GCA_039932855.1 Chitinophagaceae bacterium
CGATAATGTTTACGTGGTAATCCTGATTTCTGTATTTCCAGGTAACAGTAGTTGAAATAAAGCCTGAATCTGTAACACTCGATGCCAACCATCCGCTGGCTGGTCAGGACCTGATATTTGATCTTGAGCTGATGGAAATCGTTGAGAAAAGTCCCCTGATCATTATGCCCTAACGGTTGATAATTGGATGATGATTGTAAGTCAACATTAACTACATTTGAGTAGACATAGCCCGGCAGATGCCGGGCATTTTTGTCAGGAAACAGAACCATCCTTTATTATCAATGAAATTCGAAAAGCATGTTTTCAAAATATCAATTCACGGCCGCAGAGAGATTTCTCCGATATGTGCAGGTAGATACACAAAGCGATCCTCAATCATCTGCATATCCAACTACCGCAAAACAAAAGGACCACAGTAAAATATTAGCCGAAGAGTTAAAGAAGATAGGCATTGCTGATGCAGCTTTGGATGAATATGGGTATGTCTATGGGACTATTCCTTCCAATGTTGATAAGAAAGTTCCGGTTATTTGTTTCTGCTCACATGTCGATACAGCTCCTGATTGTAGCGGTACCAATGTAAAACCACTGGTTCATAAAAATTACCAGGGAGAAGATATTGTATTGCCTGATGATCGTTCACAGGTATTGAAAATGGCAGAGTATCCGTATTTGCAAAAACAAATCGGCAACGATATCATTACGGCATCTGGTCAGACATTACTTGGTTCTGATGATAAAGCAGGAGTAGCAACGATCATGGATCTCGCTAATTTCCTGATGACACATAAAGAAGTAAAACATGGTACGGTAAAAATTCTTTTTACACCGGATGAAGAAGTGGGAAAGGGTACTGCTAAAGTCGATCTTAAAAAACTAGGAGCTGACTTTGGTTATACACTCGATGGTGGAGAAGCTGGTAGTCTGGAAGATGAAACATTCAGTGCAGATGGCGTACAGGTCATTATTCATGGTGTGATTGCACATCCTGGTTATGCGAAAGGAAAAATGATCAATGCGATGAAGATCGCGGGTCATATCCTGGAAGCATTGCCAAAAGATCGTCTCTCTCCTGAGAGTACAGAAGGTAAACGCGGATTCATCCATCCCGTTAGTATCAATGGTATTGCTGAAAAATGTACGATCGATTTTATCATCCGTGATTTTGATACAGCAGGTTTGGTAAAGAAAGAAGATTTTCTAAGAACGTTGGTGGAAGAAACAATGCGTATTCATCCCAATGCAACTTTCGAATATAAAGTGACGGAGCAATACCGTAACATGAAAGAAATTCTCACACTTCATCCGCAGGTAGTAGACTATGCAAAGGAAGCGATACAACGTGCCGGCCTTGAATTAAAAATGGAAAGCATCCGCGGTGGTACCGATGGAAGCCGTTTATCATTCATGGGTCTTCCATGTCCTAACCTGTTTACAGGCATGCAGGGCATTCACTCCAAGCTTGAACATATCAGCATTCAGGATATGAATAAAGCTGTAGAGACGATGGTGCATTTGGTAGAGGTTTGGACGGAGAAAAGTTGATAATTATGAATTAAAAATTATGAGTTATGAATTAGTATTTACATTCATAATTCTTAACTCATAATTCATAATTGACTGAATCATGAAAGTTCCTGTCTTTATTTTTTTACTTCTGTTTTATGTAGACTGTTCCGCTCAAAACCTATTATTAAATGGCAGTTTCGAGGATGTAAATACCTGCACCGAATATAATATCGAATGTGCCCCGGAAGCATGGATCAGCAGTGATAATGGATTCGATAATTATTTCAAAGATGCTGGCAGGGCACACACCGGTCAATATTGTTTAGCCATAGAAGCAGGACATGTAACGCGTCCGTATGAACGGACCTTTCTTCGCAGCCAGTTGATTTGCCGGTTAAAAAAAGGGAACCGTTACCGGTTGGAATTCTTTATCAAATCTTTTCATCCTATTCTTGATAGCATCGGTGTTTATTTTGGATCAATGGATCCATTGCTGGAAAGAAAACCGATTTATCGTTTAGCGCCTACTTTGTTTTTAAAAGATGGCGCCAATAATTTTATACGGGATAGTAGCTGGCAAAAAGCAGTGCTCGATTATACAGCGACAGGTAAGGAAGTGTATATCACTATTGCTAATTTTTCAAGAAATGATATTAGTGGTAGCACTGGTCTTCGGAGAGAAAATCATTTTTTTGCTTTTATCGATGATGTTTCTTTTAAACCACTCGATCCTAATGAACGTCTTTGTGATAACTGGCAGCAGGTCAAAGAAGATATCTATGATCAGAATGAACGGCACCAGTATCTCGACCGTGTATTGCGGATGCGGAGGAATGACTCGCTGTACCGTATTCTGACATTAAGTCCCACTACCGTTGTGGTAGCAGATACGTTGTTATTACCGGACGTGTTATTCGCCAGCGGCAAAAAAGATTTACGAAAAGAAAGTCTTCCCTTGCTCGACAGCTTTTGTAGAAGTATGCAGGGAAAGATCATCGATTCATTAGTGATAGAAGGGCACGCAGATAATACGGGTAGCATTGCATTAAATGAACGATTGTCTATTGAAAGGGCGCAGTCAGTTGCGGATCAACTGTTATCGTGCCAACCATTGGCAAATAAAAGTATCATTATGCGTGGCTGGGGCAGCCGTCTGCCGGTAGCGCCAAATGATACCCCGGCCAACAGGCAACGCAACAGGAGGGTAGTGCTGATGGTTTATTTCCGGGAATAACTGCTTGTTCTTCAGTTTGCCTTACCTTTAATCTTCAATCAAAATCAGCTTGCAAAATGGACATCGCTAATTTTTTCGCTACGTACTGGTGGATACTTGTTATCGTTATCATTTTCTTCAGTTCTTTCTTCAGTATCAACCAGGGTTATATCGGGGTCATCACTATGTTTGGCAAATACAGAAGAGTGGTGCGTCCGGGATTAAATATGAAATTACCTCTCCTCGAATCGGTAGCAAAAAAAGTATCCATTCAAAACCGTTCAGTGGAACTCGAGTTTCAGGCGGTCACACAGGATCAGGCGAATGTATACTTCAAGAGTATGTTGCTGTATTCTGTACAAAATGAAGATGAAGAAACGATCAAAAGAGTCGCTTTCAAATTTATTGCGGACAGGGACCTGATGCAGGCGCTG